>NZ_JAESMM010000095.1:0-889 GCF_017893165.1 Staphylococcus sp. GDX8P54P | reverse complement strand
AAACTCGTTTTCAACTCGTTTTAAAACCACCAACCAAAACCTTAAAACTCATCGTAATTTCACTTAAGTTTTTCTTAATTATTCCTTCTTTTTCTACGTCACTTAAATTCCACGTTAAAGGCGTCATATCAAGTAATTTATTCAATTCTTCTTTATTTAATTTAACCTTATAACTAATGTCTATCATTTCAATTTTATTAAAATTAGCTTCAAATAAATCTATAACCTCAGAATTATCATAATCCTTATTTTTATGATTACTAAAGACTATATTCCTTATTTCTTTTAAATAATCACTATTAGGAATTATTTTTATCAATTTCCCCTCTTTATCTAGAACTCTTTTAAACTCATCATAATTAGAAGGGCTAAGCACATTAATTAAAAAGTCTACATTCCCATTCATAACTGGTATATCAGCTAGATCAGCAACCAACCAATTTATATTTTTATATGATTTTGCTGCTTTTTTTACACCTTCTTTTGCAATGTCTATACCTAAGAATTCATTTTCACCAAGAAATGTTTTACTAATTTCATTTAAAATATAACCCTCACCAGTACCAACATCTATCACATTATTTTTAGTTTTAATCTCATATTTTTTAATAATTTCTATGATTTTTGAAATTAATATCGAATACAAATTGCTACTATCATTCAATTCTCTTCTAGCAATAAACAATTTTTTATCGTATTTACTTTTTTTATGCCCTGAAATTAAATTCGAATAACCCTCTTTTGCAATATCAAAAGTATTGTTATTCTCACATGCTAAAGTTTTATAACCTCTCTTTAATTTTTCATCACATATAGAACACTTAAAAAACATATTCACACCTCCAATCAAATAATTATAAATAACAAAGTTGCTTTATTCCAATTGCTT
>NZ_JAESMM010000094.1:0-1623 GCF_017893165.1 Staphylococcus sp. GDX8P54P | reverse complement strand
ATTGCAGCAATAGGAACAGCCTTTGTAGTTGCCTATAAAAAATCAGAGACGTTTAGAAATATCGTTAATTCTGTAATAGAGCCAGTCATTAATAGCTTCAAAAAAATGTGGGGAGTAGTTAAAACCATATTTGAAGCATTAAAAAAATTATTGTCTGGAAATTTCTTGCCGACACTTGATTTGCTTTCAAAAATAATGCCAAAAGAAACAGCAACTAAATTGACAATGAGATTGTTACAAATTCGTAAGTTATTTTTAGACGCTTTTAACTCTATATTTAATTTTGTTAAAGAAATTGGCAAAAAGTTAACAGATTTTTGGACTGAAAATGGCGATACTGTTATACAAGCACTTAAAAACATTGGTAATTTCTTTGTTGACTTTTTTGTATATCTTAAAGAACTGATCGGACCAAACCTTAGAGACTTAGGTAACTTAGTTCGAGTGATATTTATGAATATTATCGTTCCAGTAATTAAAGGAGCTATGAATATTATTTTAGGCATAATGAAATTTGTATGGCCTATAATTAAAATTCTAGTAGTAGATACTTGGAATAATATTAAAAACATCATTAGAGCTGCGTTAGACGTAATACTAGGCATTGTTAAAATTTTCTCTGGTATTTTCACAGGTCAATGGAGATTAGTTTGGGAAGGCGTTAAACAAGTCTTTAAAGGTGCTTTAGTTCTAATATGGAACTTAATACAATTATGGTTTATTGGAAAAATATTGAAAGTCGTAAAAATATTTGGTGGTTTATTTAAGTCGGTTATTAGTAAATCATTTAATGGTGTGAAAACAATCATTAGCACTGTCTTAAGATTTATATGGAATATTATTAGCACAGTGTTTAGAAGAATTTTAGGGATAACTAAAACAATTTTTGGTGCAGTCCGTAGATTTATAGGCGTTGTTTTCCGTGGAATAAAAAACGTTATAGTAAATTCGGTAAAAGCTATATTTAATGGAGTAAAAAAATGGTTTACTGCAGTTAAGAATATTACACATACAATTTTTAGTGGTTTAAGACAATTTATATATAAAGTTTGGACTTCTATAAAAAATAAAGTGATTTCTTTAGCAAAAGCTTTAAGTTCAGGAGTAAAAAAAGCATTTAATGCTTTATATAAATTTACACGTACTATATTTAACAAACTCAAAACTTTTATAGTAAATGTTTGGAAATATATTAAGAATAAAGTGATTTCGTTTGCTAAAGGTTTACATTCAGGAGTTAAAAATGCATTCAGTCGTTTATGGAGTTCAACACGTTCTATTTTTACTAAATTAAAAAATTGGCTCATATCTATATGGAGAAAAATAAGAAATTCAGTTGTAAACTCAGCTAAAAGTTTATGGTCAGGTGTCAAAAACACTTGGAATAGTTTATCTCGTGGCACTCGTAATATCTTTAACCGTGTTAAAAGCTTTATGTCTAATACTTGGCGTAGTATCAAGAATACAACGGTTAATATGGCTAAAGGATTATGGAGTAGTGTTCGAAGAACATTCAATAATATGAATAGTGGACTTAAAAATATTATTGGGAAAATCAAAGGTCATATCGGTGGTATGGTCAATTCGGTTAAAAGTGGTCTAAATAAATTAATCGAAGGTGTC
>NZ_JAESMM010000093.1:279-673 GCF_017893165.1 Staphylococcus sp. GDX8P54P | reverse complement strand
ATTAAAATAAACCAAGAGGTAAATGTTACAACAAAGCACGCTAAATTATTCACTGGTAAAATTTTATCTATTTCTCAAATTCCTCACAAAGTGGAAAAAGGAGAATCCATTTATCAAGTAGATATTTCCACTCAAGATCATTACCCACTTGGTCGTCATTTCGATATTGATGTTGGAAGTTCTAAAATAGAACTACCTACAAATTCAATATTTGAAAATGATTATGTTTTAATTACACAAAACAACAAAATTATTAAAAGAAGAATAGAATATACTAAGAGCCCCAAAAATGGGTATATTATGGTATCCAAAGGATTAAACTTTGGGGATAAAGTTATCGTACACCCTTCATCCTCACTTCTATCCTATTAACCATAAGTTTTTCACAATAAGC
>NZ_JAESMM010000093.1:0-156 GCF_017893165.1 Staphylococcus sp. GDX8P54P | reverse complement strand
TTCTTAATTCCATTTAGTTATAATTAACTAAATAATATAGCATTAAATTAATTTAATAAAATTCTTTTAATCTAAATTATTTAAGTATTTTTAACTATTATAGGACGTTATATATAATTTAACGGGCAAAATAGAAAAAGCGCACATAAGTTGGGG
>NZ_JAESMM010000092.1:0-556 GCF_017893165.1 Staphylococcus sp. GDX8P54P | reverse complement strand
TTCTTATCCATAATTAAAGCCCCTTTTCTTAAAATATGATTAGTGTAAGGTATAAACCTAAGAGTGTTACAAATAGGACTGGAATAGTGATGATAATTCCAGTTTTAAAGTATGTTCCCCACGAAATCTTCACACCTTTTTGTGTTAAGACATGTAGCCACAATAATGTTGCTAAAGAACCAATTGGCGTAATTTTAGGTCCTAAATCAGAACCTATGACATTCGCATAAACCATGCCTTCTTTTAATATTCCTGTAGCACTGGATTGGCCAATCGCTATTGCATCTATTAAAACAGTTGGCATGTTGTTCATAATCGAAGATAAGAAAGCAGCTATAAAGCCCATACCCATGATGCTGCTAAATAACCCATAATTTGAAATGTTTGTTAAAACATCCCCAAGGATCGTTGTAATACCTACATTTTTTAGTCCAAACACAACAAGATACATACCAATAGAGAATACAACGATATTCCATGGTGCACCTTTAATCACTTGTTTTGTATGAACTGCTTTAGATTTACGAGCTAATATTACAAAGATAAAAGCAATAAT
>NZ_JAESMM010000091.1:0-513 GCF_017893165.1 Staphylococcus sp. GDX8P54P | reverse complement strand
AACTTAAATTTGTTAGCACTGATAGATAGCGATTGGGATAACTGCGTCATCTTCGCTCTGATTTCAGACATAGACGAAGTTAGTGTTTTTTGTTCAAACGAGAATCGCTTAGCTTCTGCAGTAGTCTTTTTATACTGATTGTCTAATTGATTTAAAGAGTTTTTCTCTTGCAAAATCTTCTCTTTCAATTCAAGAGCTTCTTTACTCATAACACCTTGTTCTCGTACTACTTTTTGATAACGACTTTCTAAAACTCTAATCGTATTTTGATGCTTTTGAATAACTGTGTTTAACTGAGTTAAATAGTTTTTATAACTTGTAGTTGATTTTTCTGCACTTTGAAAAGCCATGTTTGCGATATTCAATTGACGTTTCATTGTACCTAACACAGTATTTATTTTTTCCATTGAGAACAATGTTTGCTTAGAAGTTGTACTAAATTGTTTCATTTCGGATTGCGTAGAGTTTAATTGACGTTGATACATTTGTAATGCTCTATGCTGCTTACTGTAT
>NZ_JAESMM010000090.1:0-2448 GCF_017893165.1 Staphylococcus sp. GDX8P54P | reverse complement strand
CAAAATAATCGAAAAAACAAATTTAATGATGAACAGTGGTAAAAAATAAAATTGTATAAAAATGTTATTTAATTCAAAAATACAAAAGTGTAAAAAGTGTCAAATACCCCCCTTCTTCAAGAATCGCGCCACTAAAGGCTTCGCGGAAACCGGCGCTTGGCTCAACTTCGCAGATTTACTTCTCGAAAACATACATTAGGGGACTTGACAAACCGAAAATCATTAAAAATAAATTTTGCAGAAAGGGGGAGGGACTTTGAAAAATGACAAGTATTTAAAAGACAAGCTAACTAAAAATCAAATCAAGAAAATTAATGAGACAGAAGATTATTTAACGAGTCAAATTGATAAAGAAAATAATGTTGAAGTTGAAAAAGTTGAGCGATATATCAACTTATTAAGACTATTCTATGCTTTGGATGTATACATTGAGCAGTCAGGACCGATAACAATTGTTAAAAACGCAAGTCAAGAATTTGTGAAAGCTAATCCAGCTATTGCAGAAAAGAATAAAGTGAGTGGCTCATTGTTAGCTTTAGAAAAATCATTCCAATTAGATAAAAAAGCTGAAGAGCGTCGCAAATTAGAACAAGCGAAAGGACCTGATTTAACATGAAGATACCTAGTTATGTTACAGATTACATTGAAAAAGCTAAGTCAGGTCAGATTATTTTTAATAAAGAACGAATTAAGCTTATATCTTTTTTAGAAGATAACATTTTGCAACGAGATGATTTATATTTTGATGATCAACGCATAGAAGATTACATCAAGTTTAGTGAAAAATGGTTTTTCCCATTGCAAGATTTTCAAAAATTTATTTCATGCTTCGTTTTTTTATACGAAGAAGAAAGCAAAACGCCTTATTTCTCAGAATTCTTTATATCAATGGCTCGTGGTGGTGGTAAGAATGGCTACATTAGTACTTTAGCAGCGTTCTTTATGACACCTTTACACGGCATACCTAAATATAATATGTCAGTTGTTGCTAATAGCGAGAAACAAGCATTGGTTAGCTTTAGAGAGATATACGATATGGTTGAAAGCAACAATTTGTATGTTACTAGTGAACGACCTAACAATCCATTTTACTTAAGTAAAGTTGCAGTTGAAGGTATTGAGACTAAATCGCAATTCTTATTTGATACGTCTAATGAAAAAACAAAAGATGGTGCTCGTGAAGGTTGTATCTTTTTTGATGAAGTGCATGCTTACGAAAAAGACTCAATCATCAACATCAAACGAAGCGGTTTAGGTAAGGTTGCTCATCCTAGAACATTTTATATCGGAACTGATGGCTATGTCAGAGAAGGGTTTTTAGATAGGTTGAAAGAACGTGCTGACAATGTGTTAAAAGGAATAAGTCCTGAAGATAGATTGTTCCCGTTCATTTGCAAAATTGATGATAAAGATGAAGTTGATAAGCCTGAAATGTGGGAAAAAGCTAATCCAATGTTTGAACAACCACGAAGTGAATATGGTAGTCAATTATTCAAAGAAGTACATCAACAATATTTAGGACTTCAATTCAATCCATCTAATCGACCTGAATTCATGACTAAACGAATGAATATGCCTGAAACAGATTCTCAAAGTGTTGTAGCACCGTGGGACGACATTATGGCAACCAATCGACCAATCCCGCCACTTGAAAATAATGAATGCATTGGTGGGCTTGACTACGCAAGCTTAAAAGACTTTGCAGCAGTTGGGTTGCTATTTAGATCAGGTGATGATTATATTTGGAAAACTCATTCGTTTGCTAGAAAAGAATTTTTAGATAAATACAAATTAAAACCACCTATTCATGAATGGGAAAAGAAAGGCTTACTTACAATTGTAGATGAGCCGACTATCAACCCTAAACATATTATTGACTGGTTTAGTGAAGCACAAAAGAGTTACGGTTTGCAAAAGGTTGTGGCCGACAACTTCAGAATGGATTTACTTAGACCTCTATTTGAAGATGCAGGAATTGAGTATGAAGTCATCAAAAACACTCGAGCCATCCAATCATTACTAGCGCCAAGAGTTGAAGACATGTTTGCACAACATCATATTATCTTTGGGGATAATCCATTGATGAGATGGTATACGCAAAATGTGGCCGTCAAAATACGTAAGGATGGCAACAAAGAATACGAGAAAAAAGAACCGATTAGACGTAAGACAGACGGCTTCCAAGCCTTAGTACATGCTTTGTATCGTGCAGATGACCTAAAAGATTCAAATCTAGAAGAAGAAATCAATCTGTTACGTGGCTTGAGATTTTAACTGAAGGGAGGTTAAGTGAATGGGATTGTTCGATAAGTTTTTTCAAAGAAACAAAGAGTTATCGTGGATGTATGATCTAGAGTTGCTACAAGATGTAAGTACAAAATCCTATATTAAGCAAATGGCACTTAATACGGTTGTTGAATTTGTTGCAAGAACTATATCTCGATCTGA
>NZ_JAESMM010000089.1:0-642 GCF_017893165.1 Staphylococcus sp. GDX8P54P | reverse complement strand
TGTACTCGACGTACGTAATGAAGAAGAGTGGAATAATGGGCACTTAGATCAAGCAGTCAATATTCCGCATGGTAAATTATTAAATGAAAATATTCCATTTAATAAAGAGGATAAAATATACGTACATTGTCAGTCAGGTGTTAGAAGTTCAATCGCAGTAGGTATCTTAGAAAATAAAGGATTTGAAAATGTCGTGAATATTAGAGAAGGCTATCAAGATTTTCCAGAATCATTAAAATAATTTAAGGGTGTGGAAAAATGAGTAAGTATTATCAAATTGTTATTGTAGGTGGCGGTACAGCAGGTATTACCGTGGCATCAAGACTATTAAGAAAAAATCAAAGCTTAAAAGGAAAAATAGCAATTATAGACCCGGCTGAATATCATTATTATCAACCGTTATGGACTTTGGTTGGTGCTGGGGTATCGAGTTTAAAAAGTTCTCGTAAAGATATGAAAAGTGTTATGCCTGAAGGTGTTCAATGGATAAAAAATGCTGTTTCAAGCTTTCAACCTGAAAACAATAGCATTATTTTAGGAGATAATTCGGTCGTTAGTTACGAATTTTTAGTGGTAGCCCCTGGATTACAGATTAATTGGTCTTCTATTAAAGGATTAAAAGAGAATATAGGTAAAAATGGT
>NZ_JAESMM010000088.1:267-739 GCF_017893165.1 Staphylococcus sp. GDX8P54P | reverse complement strand
ACCTAGTGATTCAAAAGCACCACCTAATTGTTCAAGTGATCCTTTTAAATTATCTTTCATCTTATCGGCTGCTTCTTTTGATGCACCATTTGAGTTTTTCAATGAGTCGCTATACTTTTTAAGTTTAGCTGGACCTGCGTCAATCAATGCTAAGAAACCACTTGCAGCTTCTGTACCAACAATTTGTGCTACATATGCAAGTTTTTGGTCTTTAGTCATACCTTGCAACGCATTTTTAAATTGTCCTATCAAATTAGGCATTCCGACGAATTCGCCTTTCGAGTTAGACATTGAAATACCTAATTTATCAATAGCTTTTTGTGATTGATTAGACGGCTTAGCTAATCTAATGAAAGATGCACGTAAAGCAGTACCTGCTTGTGAGCCTTCAAGTCCACTATTACTCATGACTTCAATTGCTGCTGATGTATCTTCTAATGTAACACCTAATGAATGTGCAGGTGTACCTGCA
>NZ_JAESMM010000088.1:0-211 GCF_017893165.1 Staphylococcus sp. GDX8P54P | reverse complement strand
TGAATCAGAAGCTTTTAAGTTAAATGAGTTTAAAGATGAAGCCATAATTGTGGCAGTTGTTGCTAAATCTGAACCACTTGCTTCTGCTGCACTAATAACACCAGGCATAGCTTTCATTATTTGGTTAGTATTCATACCTAATGCTGCTAATTCTTCCATGCCCTTTGCTACTTCTGAAGCAGAGAGTGAAGTTTTAGCACCTAAATCAACT
>NZ_JAESMM010000009.1:0-113682 GCF_017893165.1 Staphylococcus sp. GDX8P54P | reverse complement strand
TTGCAAATTCGCAGTAGCTGACTGAACTGAGAAGGCGCTTTAATCAAGCTTTTCTCAGTTCTAGTCATCCTTGCGGGGGTGGGACGACGAATTTAAAAGAATTCTGTTCCACTCCCTTTTTATTATATACCTTTATATTAAAGCTAAGGAATGAGTTCTAACTACTACCTATGACTGATTTGTAACCATAGAGGTAGATTTATAAATGAAACAGTGTACAATATTTCTATGAAATAATGACTGTTAATTCAATAGGAAGGATTTGATGTAACTGTGTTTCATCAAATTGAACAATGGTTTGATTTATTACAAGGTTTTGGTTATTTAGCTGGGTTTATCATATTATTTTTTAGGGCCATTGTACCAGTGCTTCCATTAACATTGTATGTTATTTTATGTGTTCATGCGTATGGCTTTTTAGCAGGTACGATTGTGAGTTGGTTAGGTGTTGTAGCAGGTACTTACACTGTCTTCTTCTTCTGTAGAAAATTTGTGAATGCCAACTTTATGAAACGGATTAAATCAAGACGATCAGTCGAAAGATTAATTCATTTTATTGACAGACAAGGTTTGGTACCTATATTTATCTTGATGTGCTTTCCATTTACCCCTAATACACTTGTTAACTTTGTAGCTAGTTTGTCTCATATTAGAGGTAAATATTACTTTATGATTTTACTTGTTTCTAAGCTTATTTCTATCACATTTTTGGCAATTATGGGAAAAAGTGTAACAACTTTTTTTACACATCCTTTTAGAGCAGTCATGATAATAATGATAACGATAGCATTATGGTTTATTGGTAAGAAAGTAGAAGGCTATTTTATGGGTTCGGACAAGGAGTGACAACGTGCGTAGAATTGCAAGTTGGGTAGTAGCATTACTATTTGCTTGTCTCTTTGTCATTTTTATACAAATGTTCATCATTAAAAGTGCGGTCGTTCAAACTAACGATATGTCTCCCACTTTAAATAAAGGTGATCGCGTCATTGTTAATAAAATAAAAATCACCTTTAACTTATTGGATGATGGTGATATCATCATGTATCGCCAAAATAATCAATTGCACTTTGGTCGATTGGTGGGTAAACCTGGTGAATCTATAGAAATCAGAAATGGTGAATTGTATAGAGATGATAGACAAGTTGACAAATTTTATGCTAAAAATAGAGATATTAATAATTTTGCGATAAGAGATTTACATGATTCTGATGGTGATATTATTCCACCAAATTCATATTTTGTTTTAAATGATAATGGTGATAAACGCAGTGATTCACGTAGATATGGATTAATAGATAAAGACGATATTGTTGGAGATGTTCATTTGAAATATTATCCATTTAAAGAATTTACCTATCAATTTAATAAGTAGATGAGGTGTTAATAGTGAAAAAAGAAATAGTTGAATGGATTGTGGCCATAGCGGTAGGTTTATTACTAGTATGGGTAATGGTAAACTTCGTCGCTAAGTCATATACGATTAAAGGCGATTCTATGGATCCAACATTAAAAGATGGCGAACACGTTATGGTCAATATTTTAGGATATAAAGTTGGAGACATTAAAAAAGGGAACGTTATCGTTTTTCATGCGAATCAACAAGACGACTATGTAAAACGTGTTATTGGCGTGCCGGGAGATAGTGTTGTTTATAAAGATGACAAACTATATGTGAATGGTAAAAAGATAGATGAACCGTATCTTGATTACAATGAAAAGCGTAAACAAGGAGAATATATTACGGGTTCATTTGAAACGAAAGATTTACTAAATGCCAATCCTAAATCCAATGTTATACCTAAAGATAAGTATTTAGTTTTAGGTGATAATCGAGAAGTAAGTAAGGATAGTAGAGCATTCGGGTTAATCGATAAAGATCAAATTGTAGGTAAAGTATCATTTAGATTTTGGCCATTCAGTGAATTTAAGTTTAATTTTAATCCTGACAACGATAAATAAAGGCATTGACTAATGATTTGATTTATACCTATCAGGGCTGGTAATGGAATGTTATAGAGGTTCCAACCAGTCTTTTTTTGTTCACTATTTTAATGCAACAAAACATTTTTAGGAACGTATGTTCTATGTTAAAATGAACTCAAAGGAGTGTGGGAATAATGGAGTTGAACGCATACATAGGTAGAGCCGGGACAGGTAAATCCCATTATATGATTAATAATATAAAGCAACAAATGAAAGATGACCCACTTGGTGATCCGATTATTTTAATCGCACCAACTCAAAGTACGTTTCAATTAGAACAAGCTTTTGTAAGTGACAAGGCATTGAATGGAAGTTTAAGAACTGAAGTGCTTCACTTTGAACGTTTGAGTTATAGAGTTTTTCAGGAAGTAGGGGGATTAACTGAAGAACGATTAACGCAAGCAGCCACTGAGATGATGATTTATGATCTTGTTCAACAACATCAATCTGAACTCAAATTATATCGATCACAAGTGAATTACTATGGATTTAGTGAGAAGTTAAGTGAGCAAATTCAAGATTTTAAGAAATATGCTGTTACGCCTGAACATTTGAAATCCTTTTTGCAAGATAATGGCATAAGTACGAGAACGAAACATAAATTAGAAGATATATCCTTCATATACCAATCTTTTGAGGAACGTATAAATGGAACGTTTATTACCTCAGAGGATAGCTTAAATCATTTTATTGATATTTTGAATCAATCAGAATGGATTAAAAGGTCAGAAATATACATAGACGGGTTCCATAACTTCTCTACATTGGAATATCAAATAATTAAAGCGCTGGTACAAAATGCCAAAAAAGTTACAGTCCTTCTGACAACAGATGGTATTGAAGATCCATTCAGTCTCTTTAGAAAACCATCCGAAGTATTAACCCACTTAAAGGAAATTGCTA
This sequence comes from Staphylococcus sp. GDX8P54P, assembly GCF_017893165.1. Taxonomy (NCBI): domain Bacteria; kingdom Bacillati; phylum Bacillota; class Bacilli; order Caryophanales; family Staphylococcaceae; genus Staphylococcus; species Staphylococcus sp. GDX8P54P. Next base: position 110,793 of record NZ_JAESMM010000009.1, on the reverse strand, counting down.
ATGATTTAAATATAGACTTACAACAACAATTATTTAAACAACAACATCGTTTTAACAACAAAGATTTAATGCAATTGGAACAACAATTTGATGCACTGCAAATTAATCCTGTAACTTATGAAGGTAATATTAATATTTTAGAATCATCAAGTATACGTGAAGAAGTGAATGAAGTGGCTCGCCAAATTATAAAAGATACACGAGATAAGCAATATCGATACCAAGATATCGCTATACTGTATCGCGATGAAAGCTATGCCTATTTATTTGACTCTGTACTTCCACAATATGACATCCCATTTAATATAGATACCAAAAGATCAATGACACATCATCCCATCATGGAAATGGTGCGTTCGCTTTTAGAAGTAATTCAAACGAACTGGAATATGAGTCCGATGATGCGCTTAATTAAAACCAATATTTTGTCTAATCATTTTAAAGATAGTGCGTATTTAATTGATTTATTAGAGAATTTTGTAGTTGAACGTGGCGTTTATGGCAAACGTTGGCTCGATGATAAATTATTTAGTGTAGATAATTTTACTAAAATGGGCCGAAAAGAGCATAAATTGACTGTTGAAGAACGAGAAACGTTTGAGCAAGTCGTTAATTTGAAGCATGATATTATCGATAAAATAGTAACTTTCGAAAAGGCAATGAACGAAGCGGATAATGTAAGAGGATTTGCGACAGCATTTTATGAAACTATGGAGTCATTTGATTTACCAAAATATTTAATGACACATCGGGACCAACTAGATGTCGAGGGTCATCATGAAGAAGCAGAAGAAATTGACCAAATTTGGAATGGCCTTATCCAAATATTAGATGATTTAGTCACTGTATTTGATAATGAAGATATGACACTTAAACGCTTTTTAGAAGTTTTTGATATTGGTTTGGAACAATTAGAGTTTGTTATGATTCCGCAAACACTCGACCAAGTTAGTATAGGGACAATGGATCTAGCTAAGGTAGACAATAAAAAGCATATTTATATGGTTGGAATGAATGATGGCGCAATGCCACAACCTGTTTCGTCTTCTAGTTTAATAACTGATGAAGAAAAGAAAATGTTTGAGCAACAGACACAAGTTGAATTGAGTCCAACCTCAGATATCTTACAAATGGATGAAGCATTTGTTTGCTATATTGCGATGACACGAGGCAGTGACCAAGTTACATTTTCATATAGCTTAATGGGGGCTCAAGGTGAGGATAAAGAGAAGAGTCCGTTTCTTGATCAAATACAAGCATTGTTTAATGGTTTAGAAGTAACGAATATTCACTATAAACATAATGCTCAACCTATTTCTTTAATGGAACATCCGCATCAAACTAAGGTAGCACTATTTGAATCGCTAAAGCGTTGGTTGGAAGCAGAGATGGTTGCAGATATATGGGTAGATGCGTATCAAGTTATGCGAGATAATGACAAATTGAACGATGGTTTAAGTTACTTATTAACAGCGTTGACATATGATAATGAAACGGTGCAATTAGATGAACCGTTGGCAGCATCATTATATGGTTCAACAATTAATGCCAGCGTTTCTAGATTTGAAGGATATAATGACTGTCCATTTAAACATTACGCGAACCATGGTCTAAGATTAAATGAACGCACGAAATATAAACTTGAAAATTTTGATTTAGGTAATATTTTCCATACTGCATTAAAGTATATTTCTGATAAGATTAATGGCGATTTTAAAAATCTTGATAATAAAAAGATTCGCGCATTAACTGTTGAAGCTTTAGAAAATGTATTGCCGCAAGTTCAGTTTAATCTTATGGATTCAAATGCGTACTACCGATATATGTCTAAACGAATTGGTGTTATTGTTGAAAGTACGCTGAAAGCACTACGCTACCAAAATAAAAATACAAAGTTTAAACCGCAACGATTCGAAGCAGGATTTAGAAAATCACCTAAGAACAGTGAAGAACTTATTGCACAACCATTAATTACAGAACAAGGTATTCCAGTTAATATACGCGGACAAATTGATCGTATAGATGCTTATACTAAGAATGATACGAGTTATATAAATATCATTGATTATAAATCATCTAATCCGAGTGCGACATTAGATTTGAAAAAGGTTTATTATGGCAAACAAATGCAAATGATGACTTATATGGATATTGCATTGCAAAATGCCCAAAGACTGGGCTTGTCAAATGAAATTAAACCAGGTGGACTATTGTATTTCCATGTCCACGATGAACGTCTTAACTTTAAAGATTGGGGCGAATTGCAAGATGATGCTTTAACAGAAGATAAACTGGAACAAGCATTTTTGAAAGAGTATAAATTACGTGGCTTAGTTAATAGTGATATGGATGTCGTAGATGCATTAGATATTCGATTAGAAGACATTGGCAAATCTGATATTGTTCCAGTTAGTTTGAAGAAAGATGGAAGTATTGGTAGTAGGGGAAGTAGTGTGGCTGATGAAACAACGATTCATAAATTTATTAAGCACAATAAAGATAATTTTATAAATACTGCTACAAACATTATGAAAGGTCACACTGAAGTTGCACCACTTAAATTTGATGACCAACTCCCATGCCAGTTTTGTAATTTTAAATCTGTTTGTCACGTGGATACGATGATAGATAGTAAACATTATCGTCATGTAGATGAAACAATAGACCCTATTAAAGCAGTACAAGATGTCGAGTTAGAAAGTGGTGATAATAATGAATGATATTCCGATTAAACCTAAAGATGCGCAATGGACAGATGCGCAATGGAAAAGTATATATGCTAATGGGAAGGATATATTAGTAGCCGCTGCTGCTGGTTCCGGCAAAACTGCCGTTTTAGTAGAAAGGATTATCCAAAAAATAATTAGAGACGAAATAGATGTTGATAAGTTACTTGTTGTAACATTTACTAATTTAAGTGCTAGAGAAATGAAACATCGTGTAGATCAACGTATTCAACAAGCTTCAATTGAAGATCCAAGCAATGAACATTTAAAGAATCAACGTATTAAAATTCATCAAGCACAAATTTCAACACTACATAGTTTCTGTCTAAAGATTATCCAACAGCACTATGATGTCATTGATTTAGATCCCAACTTCCGTACTATAAGTGATGTGGAAAATGTACTTTTACTTGAACAAGCTATTGATGAGGTACTAGAAAAACATTATGAAACACCAGATGTTGAGTTTCTTACGCTTGTGGAACAATTATCGAATGACCGAAATGATGATAGTTTTAGAGATTTATTAAAACGTTTCTACAACTTTAGTATCGCTAATCCATCACCATTTGAGTGGCTAGATTCATTAGTTGATATCTATGACAATGAAGATAAACATGTAGCTTATTTGAAAGAATTAGAAAAACTAGCAAAAATTTATATCAAAGCAGCATACCGTACCTTATTAGAAGCGGAAAATAACTTTTTAAATTGTATTGAAGCAGAAAAACATTTAGATGTTATTAAATTAGAAAAATACAAATGTGAAAAAATGCTAGAGGGTAATGTAATAAATTATGAAGAAATTATTAATTACGCTTCTGAAAAATTGCCTACAATTACTAAAAAATTAAAAGACACGAATGAAGACGCAGGTATAAGTGCTCAATTTTTAACAAATGCGAAAGACTTTTATGATGACTATAAAAAGCTATTATTAAATGTAAAAAATAAGTATTTAATGCGTTCTTTTGAAGAATTAAAGGTAGATATGAAGCGTTTAGCACCAAGAATACAGTATCTTGTTCGAATTGTTAAAGATATTATTAATGATTTTGCTGATAAGAAACGTAGTCGTAACGTTCTAGATTTTTCTGATTATGAACACTTTGCATTACAAATATTAACAGATCAAGAAGGAAATGCTTCACCCATCGCTAAAGCATATCGTGACCAGTTTTCAGAAATATTAGTAGATGAATATCAAGATACAAACCAAGTACAAGAAGCTATTATATCTAAAATTAAACGTGGCGATGAGTCTAATGGTAATTTATTTATGGTAGGCGATGTTAAACAATCTATTTATAAATTTAGACAAGCTGACCCAACGCTATTTATGAATAAATATCATCGTTTTACAAAGAATGGTGATGGAACTGGTATGCGTATTGATTTATCTAAAAATTTCCGTTCGCGTAAAGAAGTGCTCGCCACGACCAACTATTTATTTGATCATATGATGGATGAAGAAGTTGGTGAAATTGATTATGATGCTGATGCACGACTTTATTTTGGTGCTACTAAATATTCCGATAAATCTATGCCACTTGAATTACATGCATTAGTTCAAGATAAAAGCAGTGATGCTGATTTAGAAAAATTAGAACAAGAAGCCCGTTATATCGTTGAACAAGTTAAAGATATCGTTGAAAATAAACAGGTATATGACATGAAGACGGAAACATATAGACAGGCGACTTTCAAAGATATTGTCATACTTGAGAGAGGTTTGAAAAATGCACGTAATTTGCAACAGGTATTTAAAGACAATAATATTCCGTTTCATGTAAATAGTAAGGAAGGATACTTCGAACAAACGGAAGTGCGATTAGTCTTATCTTTTTTAAGAACTGTCGATAATCCATTGCAAGATATTTATCTAGTTGGATTGATGAGATCGGTCATCTATCAATTTACAGAAGATGAATTAGCCCATATACGTGTACTCAGTATGAATGATGATTATTTCTACCAATCTATCATGCACTATATTAAAGATGAGGAAGCGCGACCAGCATTAGTTAAAAAGTTACAACGTTTTATCGATGATTTAACAATGTATCAAGCCTATAGTCAGTCACACCCAGTCTACCAACTCATTGACAAATTTTATAATGACCACTATGTTATTCAATATTTTAGTGGTTTAATAGGTGGTAAAGGTAGACGTGCAAATCTTTATGGATTGTTCAACAAAGCAGTGGAATTTGAGAATTCTAGCTTTAGAGGATTATATCAATTCATAAGGTTTATTGATGAATTAATCGAGCGCAATAAAGACTTTGGTGAAGAGAACGTTATAGGACCTAATGATAATGTGGTGCGAATGATGACAGTTCATAGTAGTAAAGGTTTAGAGTTCCCATATGTGATTTACTCTGGACTCTCTAAAAATTTCAATAAAGGTGATTTACGCAAACCACTAATTTTAAATCAAAAATATGGTCTGGGTATTGATTATTATGATTTGGAACAAAATGTGACGTATCCTTCTCTATCATCAGTAGTCATTAAATCAATTACTGAAAAAGAATTAATCTCAGAAGAAATGCGCTTGATGTATGTGGCTATGACCCGTGCTAAAGAACAACTCATTCTTATTGGGACAATTGATAAGGAAGAAGTCTTAGAAAAATATGAACGACTGCCTATTTCAAATAATCATATTGCATTACACAAGCGTTTATCCGCTGATCGACCTTTTGATTTAATTTATAGTATTTTAGCTAAGTATCAATCTTCATCTCTATTACCAGAATATCAATTTGAAAAATCAATTGATCAATTAGATGAAAGTTTACGTCCTTCTGTGGAAATTAAGGTCGTACATTTTGAAGCACTTTCGATTGAAAATAGTGAGTCTGAGCAGGAACGTCGTAGCGTTTCAGATTTAGAGACAGAAGGCTCTCATGATGATGCTTTGAAACAACAAATTAATGATCAACTATCTTTTGAATATCCTTACTTAAAGGATACGAAGAAGCCATCAAAACAATCCGTTTCTGAATTAAAGCGCCAATTAGAAACAGAAGAAAGTGGCACAAGTTATGAAAGAGTCAGACAATATCGTATTGGTGTTTCAACGTATGAAAGACCAAAATTCCTAAGCGCTAATCGCAATCGAAAAGCTAATGAAATTGGTACCTTAATGCATACGGTTATGCAACATTTACCATTTAAAGAAACACGAATGACTGAAACAGAATTAAATGATTATATTGATGAGTTAATCGCAAAGCATATCATTGAAGAGGACGCTAAGAAAGATATTCAATTTGAAGCAGTTATGAATTTTATCAGAAGTGACTTGTATATGACGATTACACAAGCTGATGAAGTATATAGAGAGTTACCGTTTGTTGTAAATCAAGCACGTGTTGACGAAATGCCTGAAGAGGATGAAGATGTATCCATAATTCAAGGAATGATTGATTTAATTTTCTTAAAAGGCGGGCAATATTACTTTGTAGATTATAAGACGGATGCCTTTAATAAACGTAGGGGTATGACGGATGAAGAAATAGGTAATCAACTTCGAGATAAATATAAAATTCAAATGAAGTATTATCAAAATACCTTAGAAACGATTTTGAATTCTAAAGTGTTTGGTTATCTGTATTTCTTCCAATTTGGTCAAATGAGTATCGACGACGGTGACAAACGATCTTCTAATTAAATATCATGCAATTCACTAAATTTCTAAAATTTCAGACATATATATTTGTGGTTTAGCAAAGATTAAAGTTATAATATGTATTAAGATATAGATGAGGAGTTGATACTGAATGAAATTTCTATCATTCAATTATAATGACGCTGAATCTTACGGCGTAAAAGTTAAGCGTGAAGACGCAGTTTGGGATCTAAAAAAAGTGTTTGCACAATTTGGCGAAGGTGACTTCCACCCTAAAACACTATTAGAAGGTTTACAACAAAACCAAACACTTGATTTCCAAGAACAAGTACGTAAAGCAGTTGTCGCAGCTGAAGATAGTGGTAAAGCAGAAGAATTCAAAATCGCTTTCAATGATATTGAATTCTTGCCACCGGTTACACCACCAAATAATGTTATCGCATTCGGTCGTAATTACCAAGATCACGCAAGTGAATTAAATCATGAGGTACAACGTTTATACGTATTCACTAAAGCAGCATCATCATTAACTGGTGATGAATCAACAATTCCAAATCATAAAGATATCACTGATCAATTAGATTATGAAGGCGAATTAGGTATCGTCATCGGCAAATCTGGAGAAAAAATTCCAAAAGCGTTAGCATTGGACTATATTTATGGTTACACAATTATTAATGATATCACTGACCGTAAAGCACAAAATGAACAAGATCAGGCATTTTTATCTAAAAGTTTAACTGGTGGTTGCCCAATGGGACCTTACATTGTAACTAAAGATGAGTTACCAACACCAGAAAATGTTAATATTGTAACTAAAGTTAACAATGAAATTCGTCAAGATGGTAATACAAGTCAAATGATTAATAAAATTGATGACTTAATTGAAGAGATTTCTAAATATGTAGCATTGCATCCAGGAGATATTATTGCTACAGGTACACCAGCTGGTGTGGGTGCAGGATTACAACCACCTCAATTCTTACAACCAGGTGATGAAGTTAAAGTTACGATTGATAATATTGGTACATTAACTACTTATATCGCAAAAGATTAATGACTATTCAACATATAAATAGTCATGACTAGCTCATAATCAGTAACTAACTCAATTGCGATGACGTACACAATACGTCTTTCTTGATTCCATATATTTATATAGGAGTGGTAAATTGAACGCATCATGCGTTTGATGCACCACTCCTTTTATCGTTTAACAATACGTTTGGATATAGATATGATATGATGATTAAGTAAAAAAGTAATCAATAGTATTGGGGGAATTTAGTCTTGTTACATATGCATATTGCAAGTTGGGCATTGACAATTATTTTATATGTAATTGCATTTTTACATATTTCAAAATCACAAGGTCCTACACCTATGTTTAAACCTTTACAAATGGCCTTGAGAGTCTTTATGTTACTTACATTGTTCTCAGGATTTTGGTTGTTAATTCAAGAATTTATGGCTGCTAGTCATGGCGGTGGCGGTAATCATATGTTGTTAACATTGAAGATGCTTTGTGGTATCGCAGTAGTTGCATTAATGGAAGTATCTATTGCGAAACGTAAGAAACACGAAGCAAGCCACGGTTTATTCTGGGCAACAATTATTTTAATCATTATTACTATGGCACTAGGTATTATCCTACCATGGGGTCCAATCAGTAGTCTTTTTGGAATTAGTTAAAATAAGATAAGTGATTCATGAAAGAGGTATGAGTCTAGGACATAAAAATATAATAATGCTACTTTGCAAATTTACAGTAGCTGACTGAACTGAGAAGGCGCTTAAACTAAGCGCCTTCTTAGTTTTAGTCATGCTTGTGGGCGGGGCCCCAACAAAGAGAATTTCACTAAAAAATTCTACAAGCAAAGCAAGCTGGGAGTCGGGGCCCCAGCAAAGAGAATTTCACTAAAAAATTCTACAAGCAAAGCAAGGTGGGAGTCGGGGCCCCAGCAAAGAGAATTTCACTAAGAAATTCTACAAGCAAAGCAAGCTGGGAGTGGACGACGAATTTAAAAGCATTCTGTCTCACTCCCATATTTTATAAATCTCGGGCTTTATAGCCAATCATATTAATCAAATCTTTAGGATGACTATAGGGTGGCGCATAGGCTACTTCAAATTCAGTTAATTCATCAACAGTAATGCCACTCATCATTGCCATTGAAATGACATCAATGCGTTTATCTACGCCTTCTTTTCCAATTGCGGCAGCACGCAATAGTTGACGACGCTCAGCGTCAAAATAAACACGCAAGTGGATATCTGTATTTCCAGGGTAATAACCAGCGTGTGTCCCAGAAGTAATTTCAACCATTTGAGTATCAAACTGAGATAATTCTTCAACTTTAACGCCCACACTTGCTAATGTGTAGTCGAAAAATTTAACAATATTAGTACCTAGAAATCCTTTGAAAGTAATATGATCGTTACCAGCAAGTTGTTCAGCAATGATACTGGCGCCACGATGTGCACCCCATGCTAAAGGAACTTGTGCAGGTAGATTGACATGGCGATAGAAAGAAGTGATGACGTCGCCCAATGCATAAATATTAGGGATATTCGTCTCAAATTTCTCATTAACTGGAATAAACCCTTTGTCATTTAATGCTATGTTTGATGACTCGATGAAGCTTGAATTTGGGTGTGTACCGACACCTTCAATAATTAAATCATAGTCTTCTTTGACACCTGATTTAAACGTTACTTGATGGTCATGAATGCTGATGATTTCTTCATTTAAACGATAAGGTATATGACGTGAATCAAGCTCGTCGAAGATAACTTGATTCATATCTTGGTCCATTAACTTGTTTACTTTTTCAGAACGGTGAATTAATGTAACCTCTAAACCTCTAGTATATAAGTTCTCTAAGACTTCTAATGAAATATAGCCTGCACCAACGACCAATGCTTTCTTAACTTGATGTTGCTCAATAAATTGATCAATTGCATCCGTATCTTCTATATTGCGTAAAGTGAAAATAAAATCATTATCAAAGCCTAATGAATTAGCACCTGCACCTGGACTTAAAATGAGTTTGTCATAACTAGTTTCAAATGTTTCTTTAGTTTCACGATTTAACACTGTGACGGTTTGAGATTTATCATTAATAGCAATCACTTCGTGATACGTTTTTACTGTAATATTTTTCTTCTCTTTAAACATATCTGGCGTAATCGGTAATACATCTTTTCGCTCATTTACAACATTGCCGAGATAGTAAGGCAGGCCACAATTAGCGAAACTCATGTCGCGGTCTTTTTCGAAAATGGTAATTTGACTGTCTTTATCTAAACGACGGATTTGGCTAGCGCAAGTTGCACCACCGGCAACAGCTCCGACTACAATAATCTTTCGCATCGTATATTCCTCCATAAACATATAGTAAAAAAGTGAGACATTAGAAAAATATACATTTGTCTCACTTTATAAATTGATTGTTAACCTTTGTAAGGTATATTTAATTTAAAGAAATCATTTAAATAACGACCGATACCGTCATCATTGTTTGAATAAGTAATATGGTTGGCAATATGTTTTAATTCATCAAGGCCATTGTCCATTGCAATGCCATATTTAGCATATTTGATCATTTCGATATCATTATCCTCGTCTCCGAAAGCGATAATGTGAGAAGATTCGATTCCTAGATAATCTTTGACTTGATCAATCCCACGTGCCTTGCTTATACCACGTTTAACAATTTCAATGACTGGGAACGGTGCACCCCAACGTCTGTGTTCAATATTCTCCGCATAGAAACGCGTAAGCATTTGCTTGATTCTAGGAATGTAAATTTCTTCGGCTTCTACAAGTAAAGATGTGGGCGCTTCGTCTAATTCTTCTAATAAATTACCTGTTTCTATTTTAGGGTTACCCATTGAGAAACCTTCAAATAATCTAGGATCGTGATTATTAATAAAGACATGATCGCGTACCTCAGCAATAATATTTGTAATTTTTGCTTTTTGAAGTGATTCAATCATATTTCTAGCTAAGTCTACATCTAAAACTTCATGGGTCGTTTTAAAATCATCTGATTTAGGATGATGCACATAAGCACCATTGAAGTTTACAATAGGTGTGTCCATATTTAACTCATGGTAATATATTTGGCTTGCACGATAAGGTCGACCAGTTGCAATCATAATTTGATGACCTTGTTTTTTTAAGGTTGTAAGTACTTTTTTAGTATACTCACCAATTTCTTTATTATCATTTAATAATGTTCCATCTAAATCTAAACAAATTAAATAAGGTTTCATATATTTCTCCTTAAGCTACATATCAATAGAATAAAGTTCACTATCATTTTATATCAAATGTCTGTGAAGGTGATACATTAAATCAACGCTATAGTGTCATTATAACGTCTTTAATGGTTTAGTGGTATCATAGCATTTTATTGGCGTTTTGTCGGATATTTGATATATTAGTGTAAAGATAAATAATGAGAGGTGATACTAATGGAAGAGGCATTAAAAGACAGTATCCTAGGTGCACTTGAAATGGTTATTGACCCTGAATTAGGTATTGATATCGTTAATTTAGGTTTAGTATATAAAGTGAATGTTGATGATGATGGTTTGTGTACAGTTGAAATGACACTAACTTCAATGGGTTGCCCACTTGGACCACAAATTATCGAACAAATTAAAACAGTATTAGCTGAAATTCCAGAAATACAAGATACAGAAGTTAATATTGTTTGGAATCCACCTTGGAATAAAGATATGATGTCAAGATACGCTAAAATTGCATTAGGCGTTGGCTAATTAATCGCTTAGAAACAATAGTACACGATGATGATGTACTATTGTTTTTTTATTTTAAATGATCTTAACTTTTTAACGAAATCGTTTCAAAGTCATACCTTCAGTGCGTATAGTGACAAAATGATGTTAATAAATGACATAATTGTAATATAAATTGAATTTGTTTAAGCGTTATACTACAATACATAAGAATTACAATATAAAATGATTTAAATTGTACTTGCATTTATGAAAATTTATAATAAATGCGCCAAATTATATAAAATAATATTATAGTTCAAGCTCAGACATCTAAGTATAAAACTCGATTTAATCATACACATTAAAATATTAAAGAATATTAAGCTAAATCATATTCACTCATGTTGTTGATCATCGGCTTTCGTTTTATCCTGATTTTCAGTGCTTTAGTAATTAATGAATTTATCAAAATTTATTATTTAATAGGGAAAGAATGTGAACAATGAAACAAGATTTTGAAAAAGGGAATCAACGTAAGACTAAAATGCGTTACATGCCTGGTTTAGATGGACTAAGAGCAATTGCTGTCTTAGGTATTATTATCTACCATTTAAACAGGAAATGGCTTACAGGGGGATTCATAGGTGTAGATACCTTCTTCGTTATTTCTGGATATTTAATTACAAGCTTGCTTTTAAAGGAATACGAAGAAAAGGGCATAATAAACCTGAAACAATTCTGGTTACGACGCGTAAAACGGTTACTTCCAGCAGTTGTTGCGTTATTAATTGTCGTTGGAATTGCTACATTAATATTTGAACCACAGGAAATTGTACGAGTTAAACATGACATTATAGCCGCATTATTCTATGTGTCGAACTGGTGGTATATTGCCAAAGATGTTAACTACTTCGAGCAATTTTCATTTATGCCATTAAAACACTTATGGTCACTTGCAATAGAAGAACAGTTCTATTTGTTCTTCCCGTTCGTGTTAGTTATTTTACTCTTAACGATTAAAAAATATCGCAACGTCACTTTGATATTATGGATTATTTCTCTAGCATCTTTATTAGCGATGGTCGTTATTTCTCAACCCAACGTTGGATATTCTAGAGTTTATTTTGGGACAGATACACGCTTACAAACATTATTATTAGGTGTAATATTAGCATTTTTATGGCCACCGTTTAAATTGAAAGCACATCCGCCAAAGGTGTTGCAACGTTCAATTGATGGAATCGGTATAATAGGACTTCTCCTACTGATATACTTATTCTTCACAGTAAAAGATACGAGTTCATGGATTTATAATGGTGGATTTTATCTTATATCAGGTATGACGTTATTCGTTATTGCTAGTGTAGTTCATCCATCTAGCATTTTAGCTAAAGCATTAGGTAATCGCGTATTCGTTTATATTGGTAAACGCTCATACAGTTTATACCTATGGCATTTTCCTGTTATAAGCTTTATACACATCCACTTTGTTGATGGACAGCTTCCAATCTATGTGTATGCTATCGATATCGTACTTACAGTATTATTTGCTGAATTATCATATCGATATGTAGAGACACCGTTTAGACGTGAAGGTTTCAAGGCATTTTCATTCAATCATCTAAAAAGACCTAAATTCATCAGAACGATCATATCAATAATAGCGTTAATACCAATAGTATTAATGTTTATTGGGGTCTTTGACCGTTTTGGAAAAGATGACATTGAAAATAAAGCAAATTCATTTAATACGAATGAGCAAGATAAATATTTAATCAGAATGATGCCTGGTGAAAATATAAAAATCGATGGTTCAAATAGCAATAGTAAAAGTAAAAAACAGGTGTATACCGATATAAGTCCATTACTCATTGGAGACTCAGTAATGGTAGATATTGGTGAGACATTTAAATCTCAAGTGCCTAAAGCAACGATTGATGGTAAAGTAGGTCGCCATTTACAAGAGGCGCTCTCAATTGCAGGCAATTATTCTAACTATAATAAACCTTCAGATAAAGTTGTTTTAGAACTAGGTACTAACGGTGATTTTACAGAGGAAGAATTAAATCAATTAATCAGTAAGTTTGGTAAAGCACAAATTTATTTAGTAAATACACGTGTACCTCGTGATTGGCAAGATAACGTTAATAAACAGCTTGCTAATGCTGCTAAAAAGCATAAAAATGTAACCTTAGTAGATTGGTACCAACGCTCTGCAGGACATCCTGAATACTTCGCACCAGATGGCGTTCACCTTGAAAATAGTGGTGTAAAAGCATTATCTGATGAAATAATTAAAGCGATGAAGAAAAATTCGAACAATAAATAAGATATGCTAAACGTTTGAAACAAAAATAAACAGTTGAGCTATGTAGCTCATGCGTTGTAGCTGACTGAATTGAGAATGCACTTCTTTAATTAACTCAATACTAGTCATTCACGTGAGGCTGAGACGATGAATTCGATAAGAATTCCGTTTCAGTCTCTTATTTAATTTGACGATTATTTGATGTTTATACTTGAAGGAACTGTGATAAAACATAGCATAAAAGCGCTTTATTAAGCGCGTCAAACATGCATGTACAAGCTATTTTAGAAAAATAAAAAAGTTGAGTATAACTGTTGATTAATCATTTAAGAGGGTCTATAATGTAATTAAGGTCAAAGAAAGTCAAAGTCAAAAAAGAAGAAGTACTTGACCTTGCTCTTATCAAATCAATAGGGGTGAAAAATTTGGATATTAATCAAATGACATATGCAATTCAAGGTGCATTACAAAAAGCCATTGAATTGAGTAAAGAAAACGAATTACAAAACATTGAAATCGAAGCAATTTTAAAAGGAACTTTAGAAGAAACTGATAGTTTATTTAAAAGTATATTAGAACGCGCAAATATTGATACAGATAAATTAAATCAAGCATATAACGAAAAATTAAAAAAATATCCCTCAGTACAAGGAGATAATATTCAATACGGACAATATATTGGTTCAAAAGCGAATGAATTATTAAATAAAGCTGAATCATACATGAAAGAATACGAAGATGACTATATCTCAATGGAACACGTCCTACGTGCTGCGATGGATATCGATGACACAACAAAACAGATTGTTGGAAATAAAGAAGAAGTTGTAAAAGAAATTATAACTAAAGTTAGAGGGGGAAATCATGTGACTTCACAAAATCCAGAAGTAAATTATGAAGCTTTAGAGAAATATGGTCGTGACTTAGTTGAAGAGGTACGCCAAGGTAAAATGGACCCTGTTATTGGTAGAGATGAAGAAATTCGTAATACCATTCGAATTTTAAGTCGTAAAACGAAAAATAACCCAGTCTTAATTGGTGAACCAGGTGTAGGTAAAACAGCGATTGTTGAAGGCTTGGCACAACGTATTGTACGTAAAGACGTACCTGAATCATTATTAGATAAAACAATTTTCGAATTAGACTTAAGTGCCTTAGTTGCGGGTGCGAAATTTAGAGGTGAATTCGAAGAACGTCTTAAAGCAGTGCTTAAAGAAGTGAAAGAGTCTGATGGACGAATCATCTTATTCATCGACGAAATTCACATGTTAGTTGGCGCAGGTAAAACAGACGGCGCAATGGATGCCGGCAATATGTTGAAACCGATGTTAGCACGTGGTGAGTTACATTGTATCGGTGCTACTACTTTAAATGAATACAGAGAATATATTGAAAAAGACTCTGCATTAGAACGTCGTTTCCAAAAAGTAGGCGTAAGTGAACCAGACGTAGAAGACACAATTTCAATCTTACGTGGTTTGAAAGAACGTTACGAAGTATATCACGGTGTACGCATTCAAGACCGTGCTTTAGTAGCAGCAGCTGAATTATCAGATCGCTACATTACTGATAGATTCTTACCTGACAAAGCCATCGACTTAGTCGACCAAGCTTGTGCCACAATTCGTACTGAAATGGGTTCAAACCCAACTGAATTAGATCAAGTGAACCGTCGTGTCATGCAATTAGAAATTGAAGAAAGTGCATTAAAAAATGAATCTGATAATGCTAGTAAACATCGTTTAGAAGAACTACAAGAAGAACTTTCAAATGAAAAAGAAAAACAAGCATCATTACAATCTCGTGTTGAACAAGAAAAAGAAAAAATCGCAAAAGTACAAGAAAAACGTGCTGAATTAGACCGTAGTCGTCAAGCTTTAGAAGATGCACAAACTAAAGGCGATCTTGAAAAAGCAGCTGAATTACAATATGGTACCATTCCTCAATTAGAAAAAGAGTTAAAAGCATTTGAAGAAGCATACCAAGATGAACAAGGTGATAGTGAACGCATGATTCGTGAAGTCGTTTCTGACGAAGAAATTGGCGACATTGTGAGTCAATGGACTGGTATTCCAGTTTCTAAATTAGTTGAAACAGAAAGAGAAAAATTATTAAGTTTAAGTGATATTTTACACGAACGTGTGGTAGGTCAAGATAAAGCGGTAGACTTGGTATCTGATGCTGTTGTAAGAGCACGTGCAGGTATTAAAGACCCTAATAGACCAATTGGTAGTTTCTTATTCTTAGGACCAACTGGTGTAGGTAAAACTGAATTGGCTAAATCATTAGCTGCATCATTATTCGATTCTGAAAAACATATGATTCGAATTGATATGAGTGAGTATATGGAGAAACACTCTGTTTCTAGATTAATTGGTGCTCCTCCAGGCTATGTTGGTCATGATGAAGGTGGTCAATTAACTGAAGCGGTTAGACGTAACCCATACTCAGTAATCTTGCTTGATGAAGTTGAAAAAGCACATAGTGATGTATTCAACGTGTTACTTCAAATCTTAGATGAAGGTCGTTTAACTGATTCTAAGGGACGTAGTGTTGACTTTAAAAACACAATTATCATTATGACTAGTAACATCGGTTCTCAAGTATTACTTGAGAATGTCAAAGATACAGGTGAAATTACTGAAGACACTGAAAAAGCTGTAATGGATAGCTTACATGCTTTCTTTAAACCTGAAATCTTAAACCGTATGGATGATATTGTATTATTCAAACCATTATCTGTTAACGATATGAGTATGATTGTTGATAAAATTTTAACTCAATTAAATATTCGTTTAATGGATCAACGACTTTCTATTGAAGTTTCTGATGACGCGAAAAAATGGTTGGGTGAAGAAGCTTATGAACCACAATTTGGTGCAAGACCATTGAAACGTTTTGTACAACGTCAAATTGAAACACCATTAGCACGTATGATGATTAAAGAAAGTATGCCAGAGGGTACTTTAATTAAAGTAGATTTAGATGGCAACGATGCGTTAACTTTCGATGTGCAAAAGCCTAAAAATGAATAATGAATGATTATGGGAAACCTAGAGAGTGTGATGCGCACTTTCTAGGTTTTTTTGTGAAGTTTAGTGTGTTTCTAGATAGTGTTGGGTTCGCTTGCCCTAGGCATGGCTTAAGCCAATGGTTAGTAAGGATAAGCAATTCATCACTTTAGAAGCCTTTTTCAAAGTCTTGTAGATTGTGATGAATTGCTTTTTAATTGTAGTTTTGTCTTAAGCTGATGCTATTCCTAGAGGCGTCTCACCCACACTATTTGAGAAACAATATGTAAGATAACAAAACATATGCTTAAGTAAGTACATTTTATATATAATATTAAGCAAAAAGAAAAGGGCAATCTAAAATGAATTCCGCAAAAGTGTTTAAAAATGGTAATAGTCAAGCAATTACTTTAAATAAACATATTTTAAAGCAAGCTGATTTGGAGATTGGTGATGATTTAGATGTATATGTCACTAATGATGGAAAGGTTGTATTTTCTAAAAAGGAACTATCAATAAAAGAACAAATTCATAATTATTATAAAAATGGAGGTATATATATTGAAGATGAAATAGATTATGGACAAGATGTAGGTAAAGAAAAGTGGTAAGTCAGTTTGAATAATAAAGATTGATTTTAACCCTGTAAATGGAATTGGAAAAGGTAAGGTATAGGACCTGTTTAAGTATAAGTAATATTTAAATTAATCATTATACTGGGATAATTTGGGTAATGACTATTACAAGTAGAAAGCAACGTTACTTTTCGGACATAGTGGTGAAAACCAGATTAGCATTATTGATGGGGGCTGAAGGGCATCCAGAAGTAGTTTAGGTGCTTTATTATCAAATTAAAAAAGCGATAAATGAAACAGTGTACTTGTTTCACTTATCGCATTTGTTTCTTTAATAAACATGCTATGTTATTAAATATGTCTGTTACCTTGGCGGGTAAAGTCATCTGGTTTTATCATTGCACCTAAAATAGCAATAACAATTGTAAAGACAACTGCTAGAATTAATGGCGTAATAAAGTTTAATGATCCACCGCCATTTAAACTATTCAATACAAAGTTAACCATTTGTAATAGGATGACTGCCCAAATAAAAGTTACGAGGTATTTCATACCGATGACCTCCATAATTTATATACTTCCATTTTAATGTAAAGTAGTCGTTTTGTATAGAGATAGTAAATAACTGATTATACTTTGTACTTTTTTATTTATTAGAAAATCATCATCTTGAAAGGGTAACTACTTGAGTAGAGATAAAAAAGTGTGTTAAATTAATACCTGGTATTAAAAATTGAAGTAAGAAGGTGTACGTTCATGAACGTAGGTATAAAAGGATTTGGTGCATATGCACCAGAGAGAGTCGTTGATAACGCTTATTTCGAAAGTTTTTTAGAAACTTCAGATGAATGGATTTCTAAAATGACTGGTATTAAAGAAAGACGTTGGGCAAGTGAAGAGCAAGATACATCTGATTTAGCATTTGAAGCTAGTAAAAAAGCGATTGAAGATGCAGGACTCACACCAGCTGATATAGATATGATTATTGTGGCAAGTGCTACTGGAGATATGCCATTTCCATCAGTTGCCAATATGTTACAAGAAAAATTAGGTACGCGTAAAGTACCTACTATGGATCAATTAGCAGCTTGTTCTGGATTCATGTATTCAATGATAACGGCAAAACAATATGTTCAATCAGGCGACTATAAAAATATACTTGTAGTCGGTGCAGATAAATTATCTAAGATAACAGATTTAACAGACCGTTCAACAGCCGTTTTATTCGGTGATGGTGCTGGTGCAGTAGTTATTGGTGAGGTTTCAGAAGGCCGAGGTATCATTAGCTATGAAATGGGGTCTGACGGTACCGGTGGAAAATACTTATACTTAAATAAAGATACTGGTAAACTAGTTATGAACGGACGAGAAGTCTTTAAGTTTGCTGTAAGAATTATGGGTGAAGCGTCAACGCGTGTTGTTGACAAGGCAGGACTAAAATCTGATGATATTGATATGTTTATTCCTCACCAAGCAAACATTAGAATTATGGAATCAGCACGAGAAAGACTTGGTATAGAGAGAGAAAAGATGAGTGTATCTGTTAATCGCTTTGGTAACACATCTGCTGCCTCAATACCATTAAGTATTTCACAAGAATTAGAGAATGGAAGAATTAAAGATGATGACACACTCGTGTTAGTAGGTTTTGGTGGTGGCCTAACATGGGGCGCTATGGTTATCAAATGGGGTAAATAGGAGGATTTAATGTATGACTGAGAATAAACGAGTTGTAATTACTGGTATGGGTGCATTATCACCTATTGGCAATGACGCCCAAACAAGTTGGGAAAATGCCTTAAAAGGTGTTAATGGTATCGATACAATTACTAGAGTAGATACAGAAGATTATAATGTTCATTTAGCAGGTGAACTTAAAGATTTTAATATTGAAGATCATATCGAAAAGAAAGACGCACGCCGTATGGACCGTTTCACTCAATATGCGGTAGTTGCAGCACGTCAAGCAGTTGAAGATGCTAAGCTAGATATCAATGAAGAAACTGCTAATCGCATTGGTGTATGGATTGGTTCAGGCATTGGTGGTATGGAAACGTTTGAAACAGCGCATACGACGCTTCAAAAGAAAGGGCCTAGACGTGTAAGTCCATTCTTCGTACCAATGTTAATTCCTGATATGGCAACTGGTCAGGTATCGATTGATTTAGGTGCAAAAGGACCAAATGGTTCTACAGTTACAGCATGTGCAACAGGCACTAACTCTATTGGTGAAGCTTTTAAAATCATTCAACGTGGCGATGCAGATGCGATGATTACAGGTGGTACAGAAGCGCCGATTACGCATATGGCACTTGCAGGATTCAGTGCTAGTAGAGCATTATCTACGAATGATGATAAAGAAACAGCTTGTCGTCCATTCCAAGAAGGCCGCGATGGTTTCGTAATGGGTGAAGGTGCCGGAATTTTAGTGCTTGAATCATTAGAATCTGCACAAGCGCGTGGTGCTCAAATCTATGCTGAAATTGTTGGTTATGGTTCAACAGGTGATGCTTATCACATTACAGCTCCAGCACCTGAAGGCGAAGGTGGCTCACGCGCAATGCAAGCAGCACTTGATGATGCGGGTATTGAAGCAAAAGATGTTCAGTATCTAAATGCACATGGTACGAGTACGCCTGTTGGTGATATGTATGAAATTAGAGCAATCAAGAATACATTTGGTGAAGCCGCTAATCATTTAAAAGTTAGCTCAACTAAATCAATGACTGGTCACTTATTAGGTGCTACAGGTGGTTTAGAGGCTATCTTCTCAGCATTATCAATTCGTGATTCTAAAGTTGCACCAACGATTCATGCTAATACACCAGATCCTGAATGTGATCTTGATATTGTTCCAAATGAAGCGCAAGATTTAGAAATTACTTATGCAATGAGTAATAGCCTTGGCTTTGGTGGTCACAACGCAGTATTAGTATTTAAAAAATTTGAAGATTAATAACATAAAATAGCGAGACTGGGACGACGAATTTTAAAAGAATTCTGTCCCACCCTCGCTATTTTTTTGCCTTTTTATCAATAAAAAATGGAAATGATGATTGTTAATACAAAGTATAAGCTATTGATGATTAGCGCAGGAAAAATCCATGATGATATAAAATAAACCTCTTTTTTGACTTGTGAAGGATTAAAAAACGCATCATGTTCCATTGTCTTTTTCTTTGCACGTGGAGACATTTGATAACGAATACGTCGAAAACCATAACTTGTAGCATCGAAAATGCCTTCTTGAACTAATAAAATAATGAAAACGAGTATAAAGACTATAAGTGATAGATAAAATAATGTATTTATGTATGAAATAAAGGAATGGTTAGAAAAGATTAACCAAATTATCAATGTAATCATAGGAGTACTTAACAACCAGAGCCCCCAACTTTTTTTATGTTTCATTTGTATACCCCCTGATGAAGTTAATACTAGTTTAACGTATTCGTATAAAGAATAATATCTTAAATCTAAAACATAAGATTATAATATCAAAACAGTAAAAAGAACATTTATTTTACAATTCAATTTTTAAATATTGTGAAAATTATATTGCAATTGTATGAAAATTGTATATATAATATTACTAAATATTTCTGAAAATTTTGAAGGGAATGTTAATTTTGAAAATTTAAAAGGGGGCGGAGTAATGACGCGATATGTTTTAAAACGATTGGGGTACATGTTTTTGTCGCTGTTTATTATTATTACGATTACATTTTTCTTAATGAAAATGATGCCAGGTTCACCGTTTAATGATGCAAAATTAAGTGCTGAACAAAAGGCTATTCTTAATGAAAAATATGGATTAAATGATCCGGTTGCCGTTCAATATCTTCATTATTTAAAGAACGTTGTAACAGGGGACTTTGGTTATTCATTCCAGTATCATAATCAACCGGTATGGGAGTTAATTAGACCGAGATTGATTCCATCAATGGAAATGGGTATTATCGCTATGATTATAGGTATAATTTTAGGTCTAATCCTTGGTATTGCAGCTGCAACTAAGCAAAATACATGGGTAGACTATACAACTACTGTGATTTCAGTTATCGCTGTATCCGTACCATCGTTCGTTTTAGCCGTACTTCTTCAATATGTTTTTGCAGTGAGATTAAGATGGTTCCCTGTTGCTGGTTGGGAAGGAATTGCTACAGCTGTATTACCTTCACTTGCACTATCTGCAGGGGTTATGGCAACAGTAGCAAGATACATACGAGCTGAAATGATAGAAGTTTTAAGTTCGGATTACATATTATTAGCAAGAGCAAAAGGGAATTCTTCTTTGCGTGTGCTATTTGGGCATGCATTAAGAAATGCACTCATACCAATTATTACCATCATAGTACCGATGTTAGCAGGAATTCTAACAGGTACGTTAACCATTGAAAATATATTTGGTGTTCCGGGATTAGGGGACCAATTCGTAAGATCGATTACGACAAATGACTTCTCAGTTATTATGGCTACAACGATTTTATTCAGTACTTTATTTATTGTTTCAATCTTTATCGTAGATATTTTATACGGAATCATTGACCCAAGAATTCGTGTACAAGGAGGTAAAAAGTAATGGCAAATGATAAATTTGAAAAGCCATTTGATGATCATTCAAATGCGGCTATGACACATACCTCTGAAGGCATTGCAGCTTCTGATTTCGTAATGAGAGAGCTTGATTTAAATAGAGAACCAGAAATGCAAAGAGAAAGTAAAAACTTCTGGCAAGATGCCTGGACCCAATTAAAAAGAAATAAATTGGCTATTGTAGGATTAATCGGATTGGTTTTAATTGTTATTATGGCTTTTATTGGTCCTTTATTAAGTGATCATGATTATGCCGAACAAGATGTCTCAAGACGAAATTTACCTGCTAAGATTCCAGTATTAGATAAGGTACCTTTCCTTCCATTTGACGGAACAGGCGCAGATGGAACAAACGCATATAAAGATGCAGACGTTAAAGAAAATTTCTGGTTTGGTACTGATCAATTAGGTAGAGATTTATGGACACGTACATGGACAGGTGCTCAAATTTCATTATTTATCGGTGTAGTAGCTGCAGTACTGGACATTTTTATTGGTGTTGTATATGGTGCAATATCCGGTTTCTTCGGAGGACGGGTAGATAATATCATGCAACGTATTCTAGAAATTATTGCATCTATTCCTAACTTAATTGTCGTAATTTTATTTGTACTCATATTTGAACCGTCTATATGGACAATTATCTTAGCCATGTCGATTACCGGATGGTTAGGAATGAGTAGGGTAGTTCGTGGGGAATTCTTAAAGTTAAAAAATCAAGAATTTGTGATGGCATCAAGAACATTAGGTGCATCAAAATTCAACTTAATTTTTAAACATATTTTACCAAATACGTTAGGCGCAATTGTTGTAACTTCAATGTTCACAGTGCCAAGTGCCATATTCTTTGAAGCATTCTTAAGCTTCATTGGGATCGGTGTACCAGCACCACAAACATCACTTGGTTCATTAGTTAATGATGGACGTGCTATGTTATTAATTCATCCACATGAATTATTTATTCCTGCAACAGTATTAAGTTTGCTCATCTTATTCTTTTACTTATTTAGCGATGGTTTACGCGATGCATTTGACCCTAAGATGCGTAAATAAAAAAGGAGGCAAAGGTTATGTCAGAAAGAGTTTTAGAAGTAAACGACTTGCATGTTTCCTTTGACATTACGGCAGGGGAAGTGCAGGCAGTTAGAGGTGTAGATTTTTATTTGAACAAAGGAGAAACGTTAGCAATAGTAGGCGAGTCTGGTTCGGGTAAATCCGTAACGACAAAAGCAATCACTAAATTATTCCAAGGGGATGTTGGAAGAATAAAAAAAGGGAAAATTGATTTCTTGGGCGAAGATTTGGCCGTCAAATCTGAAAATGAGCTTATTAAATTACGTGGTAAAGACATTTCAATGATATTCCAAGATCCAATGACATCGCTTAATCCAACGATGCAAATTGGTAAGCAAGTTATGGAACCACTTATCAAGCATAAAAATTATAATAAGGCGGACGCTAAAAAACGTGCGCTAGAAATATTGAATTTAGTAGGATTACCTAATGCAGAAAAACGTTTCAAAGCGTATCCACATCAATTCTCTGGTGGGCAAAGACAAAGGATTGTTATCGCAACAGCTTTGGCTTGTGAACCGAAAATATTAATCGCTGATGAACCAACAACTGCCTTAGACGTTACTATGCAAGCACAGATATTAGACTTAATGAAAGAATTGCAACAAAAAATTGATACTTCAATTATATTCATAACACATGATTTAGGTGTTGTAGCAAATATTGCAGATAGGGTTGCTGTCATGTATGGCGGACAAATGGTGGAAACGGGGGATGTAGATGAAATCTTCTATGATCCAAAGCATCCATATACTTGGGGATTACTATCATCTATGCCTGATTTAACTACGAGCAATGATACAGAATTAATTGCAATTCCAGGGACACCTCCTGATTTACTACATCCACCTAAAGGGGATGCATTTGCTCGACGAAGTCAATACGCTTTAGATATTGATTTCAAACAAGAACCACCATGGTTTAAAGTATCACCAACTCATTTTGTTAAATCTTGGTTATTAGATGAAAGAGCGCCTAAAGTAGCACCACCAGAAATGGTGATGAAGAGACAGCGCCAAATGCCTAATAATTACGACAAACCACGTCAAGTAGAAAGGGTGTCGTTCGATGGATAAGAATAATGAAATATTATTAGAAATTAAAAATTTAAAACAATATTTTAATGAAGGTAAACGAAATGAAGTAAGAGCCATAGAGGACATCTCTTTTGACATTTATAAAGGAGAAACACTAGGGTTAGTTGGAGAGTCAGGATGTGGTAAATCAACAACAGGAAAGGCAATTATTAAATTAAATGACATCACTAGTGGAGAAATTTTATATGAAGGTCAAGATATTCAGAAAATTTCTAAACGTAAAGATTTATTGAAATTCAATAAAAAAATTCAAATGATATTTCAAGATCCATACGCATCTCTTAATCCTAGGTTAAAGGTAATGGATATCGTTGCTGAAGGCATTGATATTCATAAATTAGCTAGTGGTAAAAAAGATCGTAAACGACGTGTATATGATTTGCTTGAAACAGTAGGTTTAAGTAAGGAGCACGCAAACAGGTATCCTCATGAATTCTCAGGTGGACAAAGACAGCGTATTGGTATTGCACGTGCGTTGGCCGTTGAACCAGAATTTATCATTGCGGATGAACCAATTTCAGCGCTAGATGTATCGATTCAAGCGCAAGTTGTTAACTTAATGTTGAAACTACAACGAGAACGAGGTATTACTTTCTTATTTATTGCACATGACTTATCTATGGTTAAATATATTTCAGATCGTATCGCAGTGATGCATTTTGGGAAAATTGTAGAGTTGGGTTCTGCCGATGAAATATACTATCATCCATTACATGAATACACTAAATCATTGTTATCAGCGATTCCACAACCCGACCCAGATAGTGAAAGAACACGTAAACGTGTAGCATACAAAGATGATGAATCTAAAAATAGTGAGCGAAGCCTTCAAGAAATTAGACCTGGCCATTTTGTCTTTGTTACTGATGAAGAAGCGGCTCAATTAAAAGAACAGCATCTAACGCAAAGCGTTTAATACTGGGGAAGGAGGATGAAATTGTTATGAGAAAAATTAACTTCAAAGTGATTTTAGGTTTAATTGTAACTACTTTACTATTAAGTGCATGTGGTAAAGGTGGTGGATTATATGATGATAGTGGGCAAACATATCGAGTTGCCACTTCTTCAGATATAAATACACTTGATTCAACGCTAGCTACAGATACAGTTTCATTTACAATCTACAATCAAGTATTCGAAGGGTTATATTCACTTAATGGTAAAGATGAAGCTGTACCAGGTGTCGCAAAAGGACAACCTAAAAAGTCAAATGGTGGAAAAACGTGGACAATTAAATTACGTAAAGATGCAAAATGGTCTAATGGGGACCCGGTAACGGCACATGATTTTGTATTTGCATGGCGTAAAGCTGTTGATCCAAAAACTGCATCAGAATATGCATACATAATGTACGATTTGAAAAATGCAGAAGATATTAATTTAAATAAAAATGGTAAGAAACCTAAAGATTTAGGAGTAAAAGCATTAGATGATTACACATTACAAGTTGAGTTAACAAAGCCAATTCCTTATTTTCAACAAATGTTAGCTTTTGGTACGTTTATGCCACAAAATGAAAAAGTAGTAAAAAAATATGGTAAATCTTATGGTACTACTGCTGATAAAACTGTTTATAATGGTCCTTTTAAAATTGATAAGTGGGCTGTAGAAGATAAAATTATGTTAACTAAAAATAATGATTATTGGGATAAAAACCATGTTAAATTGGATAGAGTCAACTATAAAATATTGAAAGATACACAAGCTGGTGCCTCATTATACGATACAGGTTCTGTTGATGTCGCAGGTATAACTTCTGAACAAGTAGACAAGTATAAAGATAGTCCAGCGTTATTCAAACGTTTATTAGCATCTACATTCTTTTTGAAACTAAACCAGAAAGAACAACCAGAATTTAAAAATAAAGACATGAGATATGCGATTGCTCAAGCAATTAATAAAAAGGACTACGTTAATGAAGTGCTTGGTACAGGTGCAAAACCGTTTGATGGCTTTACTGCACGTGGAACAGCTAAAACACCAGATGGCAAAGATTATGCTGATACTGTAAATTCACCACTAAAGTACGATCCTAAAAAAGCAAAAGAACATTTAGAAAAAGCGAAGAAAGCACTAGGTAAAGATGAATTTACCTTCACATTAAATACTGAAGATACACCAGATTCTAAAATTTCTGCGGAATTTATTAAATCTCAAATTGAAAATAATCTACCAGGAGTAACGGTAAAAGTTAAGCAATTACCTTTTAAACAAAGAGTTCAAGCTGAATTGACGATGAATTACTCAATGTCATTATCAGGTTGGGGACCAGATTATCCTGATCCAATTACTTTCTTAGATACGATGACAACAGGAAACGCTCAAAACAACACTGGTTGGAGTAGTAAAGAATATGACAACTTATTAAAAAAAGCGAACGGTAGTTTACTACAAAAACCAAACGAGAGATTTGCTGCTATGCGCCAAGCTGAGGAAATTTTCTTAAATGATGCACCTGTAGCACCAATTTATCAAAAAGGTGCTGCTTCATTAAGAAATCCACAATTAAAAGGTATTGAGTATCACCAAATTGGTGGAGATTATTCATTAAAACATGCATATATGGACAAATCAATTGATAGAGAAACTGGTAAGAAAAAGAAAAATGAATAAAGCGTGTCAAAATGCAGCCTAGCTACGAATGAGATAGTTAGGTTGTATTTTTGTGGGAAATTTAAATTAATTGAAAGTTAATAATTAAAATGTTATCTGAAAATTCTAAAATTTAACTTGTTAATTTTTATTTTAGAAGTAAAATAAGAAAAACATCTTAGAATCAACAGGAGGATTGATGTGAGTGAAAGTCATTGGTAAATATTTAATACTCTTACTAGTAGCAGTATTAGTATTGAGTGCATGTGGAAAAGGAAAACAGGATGAAAATTCAAAGGATATGTCAAAAACAGAAACATCTAATCACAAAGGTGGAGTATTAAACGTAGGTTTAAATGCTGCTCCTTCAGGAACACTGTCATCTGTGTTGAGTTCAGATGCTTCAGACTCAGCAGTCGAAGCTTATTATAATGAATCATTAATTAAACTAGATAAAAATATGAAACCTAAACCATTTATTGCTTCATGGAAAGATATTGATCCAGGTAAGAAGATTAAATTTACAATTAAAAAAGGCATTAAATGGCAAGATGGTAATGAGTTTAAAATTGATGACTGGATTTATACGTTAAATGTTTTAGCAGACAAAGATTATGAAGGTAGTTATTTCCCTATCGTTGAAAACATCGAAGGTGCTAAAGAAAAACATGAAGGCAAAGCGGACACGATTAGTGGATTGAAAAAACTAGATGATTATTCTATGGAAGTTACTTTTAAAGAGAAGAAAGTAAATTATCTTGAAGGCTTCTTTGCTGGTCCATTATTAAGTAAAAAATATTTAAGTGATGTAGCAGTTAAAGATTTAGCGAAATCAGATAAAATCAGAAAACATCCAATTGGTATTGGACCTTATAAGGTGACAAAAGTTGTTCAAGGTGAAGCAGTTCAATTAGAGAAATTTAATGATTATTGGCAAGGTAAACCAAGTTTAGACAAAATTAATTTAAAAGTTATTGATCAAACACAAATTGTGAAAGCTATGAAAAATGGCGAAATTGATATGACTGATTCTACTACAGGTAGTATTGCTCAAGAAGCTAAAAAATCTGGAGATGGAAAACTTAAAGTATTATCAACACCAGGTACAGACTATTCTGTTATTGGTTTTGTATCTCATGATTATGATAAAGAGAAGAATAAAACTGGTGCAGAACGTCCTAAATATAAAGAAAAAGAACTTAGACAAGCAATGTTATATGCAATTGATAGAAAAAAATGGATTAAAGCATTTTATCAAGGTTATGGTAAAGAACTAAATAGCTTTGTTCCATCTATCCATTGGATTGCAGCCGATCAAAAAGACTTAAATAACTATAGTTACGATCCTGAAAAAGCTAAAAAAATGTTAGATAAATTAGGATATAAAGATAGAAATGGAGATGGCTTCAGAGAAGATCCTAACGGTAAACCTTTTGAAATTAACTTAAAACATTATTCAGGCTCAAACCCTACATTTGAACCTAGAACTGCGGCTATTAAAGATTTCTGGGAAAAAGTAGGATTAAAAACGAATGTAAAAATGGTTGAGTTTGGTAAATATAACGATGATTTAGCGAGTGCTTCTAAAGATATGGAAGTATATTTCAGAACATGGACAGGCGGTTCTGATCCAGATCCTTCAGATTTATATCATACGGATAGACCACAAAATGAAATGCGTACTACCGATAAAACATCAGATAAATTATTAGATGATGCGTTAGATTTTAATAAAGTTGGTAATAATGATAAAAAACGTAAAGATATTTATCTACAATGGCAAAAACATACTAATGAAGTTCTTCCAGCATTACCAATTGTTCAATTAGATACTATTACAGTAGTCAATGATAAAGTGAGAAATGTTGATATCTCAATTGGCTCAGATAAGGATTTATATCAAATAACTAAAGAATAAAAGATGAACCTCGACTTTAGTCGAGGTTTATTGATTGGAGTAAAGCATGAATCGTTATTTATTAGAAATAAATGAATTAGAAACATCTATTAATATCAACAATAACTGGTACCCTACAATTGATCAAATTTCTTTTAAATTAAAAAGTAATGAAACACTTGGAATTGTTGGAGAATCTGGATGTGGCAAATCAATCTTAAATAAGTCAATTGTAAAACTCTTACCAGAAAAAATATCTAAAATCACACACGGTAAAATGATATTCGACGGTAAAGCGCTACAAAATGCTAGTGAAAGTGAATACCGAAAAATTAGAGGGAAAGATATCGGTATGGTGTTTCAAGAGCCTATGACGGCACTGAATCCTGTATTTAAAATCAAAAATCAATTAATAGAACCTATTATTTTACATTTACATAAAACGAAAAAAGAAGCATATGTGTTGGCTAAAGAATTGTTACAACAAGTAGGGATAGCTCGAGTAGAAGAAGTACTAAATAGCTATCCGCATCAATTATCCGGTGGGATGCGACAAAGAGTGATGATTGCGATTGCAATTTCTTGTAACCCAAAATTATTAATTGCTGACGAACCGACTACAGCGTTAGATGTAACGATACAAGCACAAATTCTTGAATTACTAAAAAAATTACAGCAAAAAAATAACATATCAATTATTCTGGTTACGCATGATTTAAGTGTCGTATCGGAATTTTGTGATAAAGTCATCGTCATGTACGCTGGACAAATTGTTGAATTTGGGGAACTACATCAAATTTTAAATCATCCTAAACACCCATATACTAAGAAATTACTTCGTACAATTCCAAAGTTAAATGAAAGTGTAGAGTATTTAGAAGTGATTGATGGCATGGTACCCAGTATAACTGAGTTTAATAAAAATCAATGTCGTTTTGCGAATAGATGCGAAGTCAGAATGGAATTATGTAACCAACGAGAACCAAAACTTATGAGTAGGGATGGTAGTCAAGTACGCTGTCATCTATTAGACCAATAGAGGGGAAGAAAAAATGGATAACATCTTAGAAATACAGAATTTAAAAACATATTATCCTATTAAATCAGGACTTTTTAAACCAACACAATACGTTAAAGCAGTAGATGATGTTTCTTTTACAATTAAAAAAGGACAAACATTTGGTTTAGTAGGAGAATCAGGATGTGGTAAGTCAACGCTTGGAAAATCTATCGTTCGATTAGAAAATATAACATCGGGTGAAATTAAAATTAATGATGTTGATATTACGCAATTAAATGGGAAAAAATTACGAGAAGCGCGTAAAAATTTTCAAATGATATTTCAAGACCCCTATGCTTCGTTAAATCCAATGCAAATGGTTGGAGATATCATAGGCGAACCGTTACAAAATTACCATGTAGTTGATAAAAAGAAACTTAAAGATGAAGTAATGTATTTATTAAACTGCGTAGGGATGAGTGAGGATACGTATTACAAATATGCACACCAATTTTCAGGGGGACAAAGACAGAGAATAGGTATAGCTAGAGCGCTAGCAATTAGACCAAAACTTATTGTAGCTGATGAACCTGTGAGTGCCTTAGATGTATCTGTTCAGTCTCAAGTATTAAATCTTATGAAAGATCTACAAAAAGAATTTAATTTAAGCTATTTATTTATAGCTCATGATTTGAGTGTAGTGAAACATATTAGTGATGTGATAGGTGTTATGTACTTAGGACATATGGTGGAAATCGCAGATAGTACTGAGTTATATAAAAATCCACAACACCCTTATACTAAGGCTTTAATTTCGTCTATACCCCAATTTAATCAGGCTAAGGGAAATAGAATTATTTTGAAGGGAGAATTACCATCTCCAAGTAATCCACCTAAAGGATGCCCATTCCACACTAGATGTCCGATTGTACAAGATAAATGTCGCGAGCAAGGACCGAAACTAGAAGAAATAAAATCACAACATCATGTTGCTTGCTTCTTTACTGAAAGGGTGAATGCGAAATGATAAAACTCATCTTAAAACGATTTCTTTTAATGATACCATTATTGTTTTTGATATCAATCGTGGTATTTAGCTTAGCAATAATTCAACCAGGTGATCCTTTTAGTGGACAATACAACCCTCATGTTAAGCAAGAGGCAATTGCCGCTCAGAGAGAAAAATTAGGTCTCAATGATTCTATACCAACGCAATATGTCAGATGGATTGAAAATGTAGCACATGGTCATTTAGGAGAATCTATTAAATATAAGCGACCAGTATTTGATTTAATTATTGAACGCTTGCCTAATACAATATTGCTTGGTGTTGTATCTCTAATAATTACATATATATTATCGTTTATTCTAGGAATTGTTTCAGGAAGATATGCATATTCAATAGGAGACTATACTATTCAAGTTTTTAACTACGTTATGCTGGCTATTCCTTCATTTATTGCGGGTGTATTTGCAATTTATCTATTTGCATTTCAATTCCCGATATTTCCTTTTCAAGGGTCAGTCAATATTAATCTTCAAGAAGGAAGTTTTGCATACTATTTGAGTAAGCTCTATCATACGATTTTACCTGCTTTAACGTTGGGATTATTATCAACTGCCGGTTATATTCAGTATTTAAGAAACGATATTATTGATAATGCTAATAAAGACTATGTTTTAACTGCTAAAGCAAAAGGTTTATCAATGAATAAAATTTATAATAAACATATTTTGCGTAACTCATTAATTCCAATCATTACGTTTTTAGGAGCTGATATTGTAAGTATCTTAGGCGGCGCGGTTATTACTGAAACAATTTTTTCTTTTAATGGTATTGGTAAATTGTTTTTAGAATCAGTAACTGGGCAAGATTATCCATTAATGATGGCGTTAACGTTATTCTTTTCATTTTTGGGGTTATTTGGAAATCTTATATCTGATATAACTTATAATTTTGTCGATCCTAGAATTCGTAGTAATTAAAATGAGAAGAGGTAAAGGTAAATGATGACCAAACGACGTAATCACTTAAAAACTGTAAAAAAAGCATCTTCACCTACAAAGATTGCCTTACACAAATTTGCCAAGAATAAAATTGCTATGGCATCATTAGTATTTTTAATTTTAGTAGCCATTATATCAATTATTGCACCATTATTAGCACCGTTGCCTATTAATCAGCAAGATTTATTAAATATCAAAGGTGACATGACTTCTCAAAATATATTAGGAACCGACTCCGGAGGTAGAGATAATTTCAGTAGATTATTATTTGCAGGAAGAATGTCGTTGACAATTGGATTAGTTTCTACGATTGGTATGCTAGTAATTGGGATAGCAATAGGTGTCATATCAGGTTATTTTGGAGGCATACTTGATACCCTATTAATGCGTGTCACTGAATTTGTAATGCTTTTTCCGTTTTTAATTTTCGCAATCGTTTTAAATGCTGCGCTTGGTGATAAAATTAAAAATCCATACGGCTCAGCGATTATTTTAGTAGCAGTTATTATCGTTCTTAGTTGGGGAGGTATTGCTAGATTAGTACGTGGGAAAGTCATGCAAGAAAAAGAAAATGAATATTTCTTAGCTGCGAAATCGATTGGTACGCCCACACATAAAATTATTTTAAAGCATTTATTACCTAATATTTTAAGTGTAGTTATTGTGCAAGCTACGTTAACTTTTGCAGGAATGATTGTAGTAGAATCTGGTTTGAGCTTTTTAGGATTTGGGATTAGTAAATCCATTCCTTCATGGGGGAACATGTTAAGTGATGCACAAGAAGGCGACATTATTAGTTCTAAGCCCTGGATATGGATGCCCCCTGCACTAATGATTATGTTTACAATACTAAGTATTAACTTTGTTGGTGAGGGACTTAAAGATGCATTTAACCCTAAAGGGAGAAAATAACTAAAAATAGGTAATAAAAAAGTGAGATGAGTTAAGTCATCTCACTTTTTTATTATTATCGTTTACGCCCTAGTCCCATAGCGCGTTCTATTTTTTTCAATGTTTTGAATGAGGCTTTTTGGGCTTTATCACGACCATGATCTAGTATTTCATCTAATTTGTCTGAATGATAAAATTCATCGTATTTCTTTTGGAAATCAATTAAGAAATCTTTGACGATTTCTGATAAGTCGGTTTTGAATTTTCCGTATCCTTCATTTTCGTATTTAGCTTCTAAATCTTTAATAGATTCATTTGTTAGGCTAGAGTAGATTGTTAATAAATTTGATATACCTGGTTTGTTATCTCGATCAAATTTAATAATGCCATCTGAATCTGTTACAGCACTTTTAATCTTCTTAGCAGCCACGTTAGGTTCATCTAGTAATGAAATAAAGTTTTTTTGATTGTCATCACTTTTACTCATTTTCTTAGTTGGATCTTGTAAACTCATTACACGGCCACCTACTTTAGGCATGCGAATTTCTGGCTTAACTAGAACGTCATTATAACGACTATTAAAGCGTTCAACTAAGTTTCGAGTTAATTCCATATGTTGTTTTTGGTCTTCACCAACTGGAACAATGTTAGTATTGTAAATAACAATATCTGCAGCCATTAATGGTGGGTAAGTTAGCAGTCCAGCTGGAATACCATCAGTTCGCTTTTGAGCTTTATCTTTATATTGAGTCATACGTTCAAGTTCACCCACGCTTGAGATTGTTGTGAGCATCCAACCAGCTTGTACGTGTGCTGGGACTTCAGATTGTATAAATAAGGTCGCTTTTTCCGGGTTGATTCCTGATGCTAAATAAATAGCTGCAAGTTGACGTATTTGTTTACGCAACTTGATTTTATCTTGCGGCACTGTGATTGCATGTTGGTCAACAATGCAAAAATAACAATCGTAATCATTTTGTACATCAGCAAATTGTTTCAATGCGCCAATATAATTACCAATTGTGGGTATGCCACTAGGTTGAATTCCTGAAAATAATGTCTCCATATTAGATGCCTACTTTCTTAGTTTTAATTCATATTATTTAAATTATAACAGTATTTCTTTAAAATGTAAGTTATGTTAGTATGTAGTTATACGTTAATTCTAAGCCTTTAAAGTTAGGTTTTTAGAAAATTTGAGATTTCTCAGAAAAATTAGGATTTTCTCATTTAATTTTAATGTTAGATAGTTATACTTACATTGTAAGGTTAAGAGGACTAAATAAACGATTATTTCTTAATCAATAAATTTAAAAATAATGAATAATATTCATTCAATAGGAGAGTGAGATGTATGGTAACATTATTTACTTCACCAAGTTGCACATCTTGCCGTAAAGCGAAAGCATGGTTACAAGAACATGACATTCCATATACGGAGCGTAACATTTTTTCTGAACATTTAACAATTGATGAAATCAAACAAATTTTAAAAATGACTGAAGACGGAACTGATGAAATTATTTCTACTCGTTCTAAAACATACCAAAAATTAAACGTTGATATTGATTCTTTACCATTACAAGATCTTTATGCAATCATCCAAGATAATCCTGGACTTTTACGTCGTCCAATTATTTTAGATGAAAAACGTTTACAAGTTGGTTATAACGAAGATGAAATTAGACGTTTCTTACCTAGAAAGGTTCGTACTTTCCAATTACAAGAAGCGCAACGTCTTGTAGATTAATTTTAAAATTTAATTGAAGATTATAATATTATGAAGAGACTGGGACATAATTAATATAATGAAGCTATTTTGTAAATTTGCAGTAGCTGACTGAACTGAGAAGGCGCTTTAATTAAGCTTTTCTCAGTTCTAGTCATCCTTGCGGGGGTGGGACGACGAATTTAAAAAGAATTCTGTTCCACTCCCTTTTTGTAACTCTAAAAGGGAATATGTTAGTATATATAACGATTATAAAATAGTTAAATTTAATCAAACAAATAAATTGTAATTTCCATCACGTTCTAATACAATATGGTTACTATTCATCGACTGTAAGGAGTGAGATGATATGAGAATAGAACGCGTTGATGACACAACAGTCAAATTATTTATAACTTATAGTGATATTGAAGCTAGAGGATTTAGTCGTGAAGATTTATGGACGAACCGTAAAAGAGGCGAAGAATTCTTCTGGTCAATGATGGATGAAATCAATGAAGAAGAGGACTTCGTAGTTGAAGGCCCACTTTGGATACAAGTACATGCCTTCGAAAAAGGTGTGGAAGTTACGATTTCTAAATCTAAAAATGAAGACGCTATGCATATGTCAGATGAAGATGCGAATGAACAGTTTGAAGAACAGGTTAATGAATTACTTGCAAATACATTGGAAAATGAAGACAGTATTGAAAACTTATTCGAACAAAGAGCGCAACAAAAACAAGCGCATAAATCTGAACAAAAGCAAACGAAACAACGATCTAATATTAGAACAGTTATTGTTAAATTCGATGATTTAGAACAAGTGATAAGTTATGCTTATCATCATAATTTATCAACTGATGAATTTGAAGATTTATTATATATGAATGATAATAAATATTATTATGCTGTTCACTTTGATGAAACAGTGAGTCAAGAGACTATTAATGATAGTTATAGTCAAATGTTAGAATTTGCATATCCAACTGATAAAACTGAAGTGTATTTAAACGATTATGCTAAGATTATTATGAGTCATAACGTCACTGCACAAGTCCGTCGTTATTTCCCAGATACGGTTGAATAATGAAAGGTTTTTACCGAGGCAATAAATATTGCTTCGGTTTTTTGTGTTGAGAAGTAAAATCACCATCTCAAACGTTTAATCTTATGAGGTGAGTGAAATTTATGTTAATGGCTATAAATCAACAAGGCGAGCAAGTATATGCGCATCGTGCAAAGCAACAAGACAGTTATTTTTGTCCACATTGTAGATCACAACTATTGCTAAAACGTGGCACAAAGAAAATCCCGCATTTCGCGCATAAAGTGGATAGCGTAAGTTATTGTGCGAAGCAAGAATCGGAACAACATTACTTTGTAAAGTGCTTCATTGCGAAGATGTTATCACAACAGCATTATCACGTTCAAATTGAGCCTTATTGCCAGACGATACAACAATTTCCAGATATACTAGTCAACTTAAAATTTGTCATTGAAATTCAATTTTCTAGAATAACTATAGAAGAAATCTTAGAACGAACAAAGGGGTTTAAACAACTGAATATGGAAGTCATTTGGTTGATTAAAGATTGTCGATATCATAGAGGAAGGCTATATCTCAATTCATTTCAAGCACATTTTATACATCCAATTAACAGGTGTTTATATGTATGGAATCATGAGAATAAGTGCATTGTTTTATATAGTCAAATTCAGCATATTGGTGGCAAACAATTTATCGCAAAACAAACAGTCATTGAAATCAATGAATTAGTGAATCAGATTAATATAATGTCTCCACCATATCAACACATTTTCAAGCTAATGAAATCTGAAATACATCATTACTTGAATCAATGTAGAAGACAAAATTCTGTCCTTGAACCTTCTTTAAGTGCAATGTATCAATTAAGGTTGTCAGATGAAGCTGTTTATCGTAACTTCGGATACATATTCCCTTATCAACTCTACATTGAGAATCATCCAGTTCAGTGGCAATTACAATTGGAATTATTGAATCAACAAGAACGTGATGTGCATCAGTGTTTAAAAGACTTTCTTAAATTTAGACAGATGTACCTTAACATTATTTCTATGGATCATGTTGTCTCAGAACTCATTAATCATTACAGGAAATATAGTTAAAACGTGCAATTCAAAGGGAATAATGAGAAAATTATACCATTAGTTATTATAGGAGGTTTACTATATGAGTCAACAATTAACAAGAGAAGAGCAAGAACGTAAATATCCAAATGATACGTGGGATTTAACAACAATTTTTGAGAGTGATGAAGCTTTCGAAGCCGCATTAAAAGAGGTTGAAGGTTATCTAGGTAAAGAAGAACAATTTAAAGGACACTTAGGTGATAGCTCGGAAACGTTATACAATGCGTTATCATTAGAAGATGAAATTGGTACTAAACTTGAAAAAGTATATGTATATGCACATTTAAAACAAGACCAAGACACATCAAATGATAAATATACTGGTTTTGAATCACGTGCGCATCAACTTATCATTAAAATAAGTTCAGCATGGAGTTTCTTAGTACCTGAAATACTTCAAATTGATGAAGATAAACTACAAACTTTTATTAATGAGAATAATGATTTAAAACGTTACGAATTTGACTTGAAATTGATTAACGAAAAACGACCACACATTTTAGATGCAGAACAAGAAAGATTATTAACTGAAGCACAAGATGCATTATCTACACCAAGTAATGTATATGGTATGTTCAGTAATGCTGATTTGGAATTTGAAGATGCGGTCGATAAAAATGGTGAGAAACATCCATTAACGCAAGGCACTTTTATTAAATATTTAGAATCAGATGATCGAGTATTACGTCAATCTGCATATAATAATTTATATAAAGCATATGGTGCTTATAATAATACGTTAGGATCAACTTTAGCAGGTGAAGTTAAGAAGAATGTGTTTAATGCACGTACACATCATTATAAAACTGCGCGTGAACGTGCGTTAAGTAACAACCATATTCCTGAAGAAGTGTACGATAATTTGATTAAGACCGTGCATAAATATTTACCATTATTACACAGATATACGAAATTAAGAAAAGAATTATTAAATATCGACGACTTAAAAATGTACGATTTATACACACCTATGGTCAAAGATGTTAAATTTGAAATGCCTTATGAAGAAGCGAAAGAATGGATGCTTAAAGCGTTAGAGCCAATGGGTGAAACATATCTTGATGTTGTTAAAGAAGGTTTAAATAATCGTTGGGTAGACGTATATGAGAATAAAGGTAAACGTTCAGGTGGTTACTCATCTGGTGCGCACTTAACTAATCCGTTTATTCTATTAAACTGGTCAGATACTGTCTCTGACTTATATACATTAATTCATGAGTTTGGTCATTCAGCACATAGTTATTTCAGTCGTAAATATCAACCATCAAATTCTAGTGACTATTCAATCTTTGTTGCTGAAGTTGCATCAACTTGTAATGAAGCGTTATTAAGTGATTATATGGATAAACATTTAGATGATGAACGTCGTTTATTATTGTTAAATCAAGAACTTGAAAGATTCAGAGCGACTTTATTCCGTCAAACAATGTTTGCAGAATTTGAGCATAAAATTCATCAAATTGAAGAAGCGGGTGAACCATTGACGGCAACACGTATGAATGAGGAATATGCTAAATTGAATCAACAATATTTTGGTGATGTTGTTGAAACAGATGACAATATTAGCAAAGAATGGTCACGTATTCCTCACTTCTATATGAACTATTATGTATATCAATATGCAACAGGTTATAGTGCCGCACAAAGTTTAAGTCATCAAATTCTTACTGAGGGTAAACCAGCTGTAGATAGATATATTAATGAATTCTTGAAAAAAGGAAGTTCTAATTACCCAATTGAAATTCTGAAAAATGCAGGTGTGGATATGACATCTCCAGAACCTATTGAGCAAGCTTGTGAAGTTTTCGAGCAAAAATTAGATGCGTTTGAAAAGTTAATGAAAGCTTAAAATAACTGTATACGTTTACAATATGGCAAGTTTGTGACAATTTAAAAATAAGGGGACTTTATTATTGAAACACCTATTTTACCGTGTTATATTATGAACATGAAATTAATCACATAACAAACATACCCCTTTGTTTGAAGTGAAAAATTTCTCCCATCCCCTTTGTTTAGCGTCGTGTAATCAGACACGGCGTTTTTTTTATACTTTTTTAATAACCATCTCAGTTTATTATCTCTTAATTTATAAATAGTTTTATTCCCTTTTCTATCATATGATGATTTTTAATATTAATTTGTTAAAATTAAGTTGTGATTTAATTTTATATTTAATCAATTTGAAAGGGGATATCAATGAAAAAATTTACTTTGTTATTGTCTATGATTTGCTTAACAATCGTTTTAGCTGCTTGTGACGATGGGGAACAAAAGGAACCATCAAATGACAGTAAGAAATCAGAAAAATTTGAGTATGTATATTACGAAGTCTTAAATGATGGTGATGAAGATTCGCCTAATGTTGAAATTAAATATAATGATAAAGAAAAGCACCCACATATTGAACGCACAAGTTTAGATCATGTTTATGAACATATATTAAGCGATGGTAATGAAAAACCTTACATCATTAAAGATGGTAAAAATATACATGTCTATCGACCACCGTATATGACTTATGGCGATGATGATGTAGAAGGAAAAGTAATTTCAAAAGATCAAGTAACTAAATAGGAGGGTGACGACTTAGTGAACAAAATAGTAAAGTTGATAAGTTGCATTAGTATTGTGAGCTTACTTTATATGTTTGAAATGCCACATCATCAGCTACATGCTACAACTTCAAATGGTGGCACATCAAGTAGTTCATCGTCTTCAAGTTCAAGCAGTGCATCTTCAAGTAGTGCAGCAACTAGAACGACATCGTCTTCAAGTTCATCTATGAATCGCTCTAGTGCAGTTAACGCTTCTCGTGCATCAAGACTGTCCAGCCAACGTGCTGCAGCGCAAGCGTCTAAAACGAGTAATATAGCTCATAATACTAAAGCTAAAAACACATATCATTCAAGTCGCTACAATCATCAAACACGTGCACTTTTAAATCCTAATTACAAATATAGTCCAAATGCTTCAGTACCATCACAATTTATGGCAACAAACTTCTATAACAATTGGCTATTTTATTATATGATTGCTAATTCATCTCAAGAACATAAACATAGCGTTAACTATCAAATGAATATGTTAAAACATCAAATGAAAGCTAAAGAGACATTATATACAGTGACTATTAAGACAAAGCAGGGAGATAGAGTTGTTGTGTTGCCAAAGCATCAATTTGATAAGCTTCAAAAAGGAAGTAATGTGAAAATAAAAAATGGGGTTGTACAACCTTAATTAAGTTAAACAATCAAAAAAACAACCAATCAAAGCGACTCTGCAATGATTGGTTGTTTTTAATTAAATTCTAGGCATTTTTGATTGCCAAAAATCGCCTTCAGGATATTGAAGTTTTTCAACTTTTTGTTGTAACGCCAATTTTTTTAGTTCTTTGGTCAATAACTTTTCGGGCCACTCGTAAATGGTTAATAATTCTTCCATAGTGACAAGTTGTTTCTTTTGAATATATTCCTCAATTTTTGGTGGAAGATTTTTCTCAATTGGGGTACCCATTAATTCGTTAATGATGTAAGTATATATATGATATGGATATAATCCTTCGACTTTGAGTCCTTCCTCATGAACATCTTCACTGAAAAATACAAGTGAAGGAGCCTGTTCAATTTCCATTTCTCGAGCAATGTGTAAATCTATTTTTAAACTTTCAGTTAGTTTGCGCTTTTGTAGATCTTCTTTAAATTCATTGTAATCTAAACCTGCGTTGATGATACAGTCACAAATCATCTCTTCCGTAATAATATCCTTCTTAGGGATGATTTCATTTTGCATTAAATGTATAAAACGCTCTGCTCTTAAACGCCCTTGTAATTCAGCGGCTTTATAAGCTAAGGCGATATTATCAAAATCAGAGGTACTTTGAGCTTGGCACTTAGTAAGTACTTTCAATGAAGGGTTTAGAATATGTCTGATACGGATATATTGATTATATTCAATTCTTAATTTAGAAATAATCGCTGATAATTTAAAGCAATCTGCATTAAACGGATCGAAAAATGAATAAATTTCAATTTTATTTACAGGTGACAGATTAGCATCTTCACGACTTTTATTGTCTACGATTTTTAGTTCTTCAGCCATGTTTTACTCACCTTCAATTATATTTAGGAATTTACCATGTGATTTGCGGTTAGACGTAATCGTTCATATAAGTAATCTCCGACGCCAGCTGGAAATTGCGCATCGGTTATTGCAATATGCATATTTTCTAACCATGCATCTCTTTCGTAAGTTGTTATTTTAAATTCCATGTGTCTCTTTTTTAACATCGGATGTCCGTGTTCTTCAGTATATAGGTTTGGTCCACCAAGAAATTGAGTGAGAAATTGTTTTTGTTTTCTACTCGTTTCGGCAAAATCCCCAGGAAACAAATGATTGATTCTATCATCTTTTTCGACTAAGGAATAGAAATGATCAATCATATTGTAGAGCGCTGTTTCACCTATAATATCGTATGGCGTTTTAGACATAATATCACCAATTTCCATTAATATATTACTAATATAACATGAATTTTTACATTTAAAAGTAATTTGACTTTTTACAATGACGTTGGATTAGTTCTCAATTTGATTCTTGTAATCGAAGAAACGTTGTACTTTATTTTTAGGTACAGTGTGTTCAAGATTAAATTCATTTAATAGCTTATTAAATTTCTGCAAGCCACTGTTATAATCATTAACTTCAAATTCTAATTCATAATCAACCTTGTCGAAATAATCACTTCTATCTAATACTAATAATTCATCTTGATAAGTTGTTTCCAGACGCGCTGTTGTTAGTGCACCTAATATAGTGAGTTCATTGTCATTAACACCGTATGATTCAATAATGTCTCGAATATCATGCGGTAATGTGTGCGTGGATATCACATCACCAGTGTTTGGATGATACGTCACCATATGATTGTATTCCATTAAACCTACTTCGGCTGGTACTTTTAAGGTCATTTCGTATGTATCATTTTTAACGCGAATACGTAATGCTGACTTATGATTACGTAATGTGAAACTTGGCGTATCAATATAATAGTTTGTTTGAGTAAAAGGTTCTTTATGTTCGAAAAATGCATGCTTAAATTTATCGTACACGTCTTTATTTAGTAATTGTTTGAATTCAATTTCATTATTTGTAGCCATAACTAGCACCTCGAAATCCATTTATTGTAATACATTATGACTGAGTTGTATCAAAATTTAAAGTAATTAAAGTTGTGTGAAATAAGTAAATATGAGCAAAAAAGTATAGATTTTAAAATGATGTGTCTAACGGCGACGTAACGGCGTTAATTGAACAGGACTAAACGATTAATAAGTGCATTTCAAACGTGTGTTATGCAGTTGAATTATGTTAAACTAGTAAAGAATAATAAGGAGGAACAAGCATGCGTATTTATGTAAATGAAATTAAAATTAAAGACGATGGCATTTATTGCTACTCAGAAGATCCAACTGATGGGTTAGTAGAAGTAGGGCAAATGCTTGTTGATAGTGATAATTATGGATTTGCCTACTTATTAGATGATGGACAATCGTATGATTACTTGATTTTCGTTCAAGAAACATGGTCCATGTTGCATGAGAATAGAGGCAAGAAATTAATTGTAAACGATGAATTGGAATTAGAACATTTTCAAGAGGAATTAGATTATATCCTTGAGAATGTTGAAGGAAATAATAACTATGGTAAGGAGTTTGTTTCAGCTGTTGAAGAAACTTTTGACCTAAAGTGAAGCGGAGTGAAACAATATGAATCAATGGGATCAATTTTTAACACCATATAAACAAGCCGTTGATGAGTTGAAGGTAAAATTAAAAGGTTTGCGTAAGCAATATGAAGTTGGAGAAGATGCTTCACCCATTGAATTCGTTACTGGTCGAGTAAAACCAATTACGAGTATTATTGATAAGGCGAATAAAAGGGGTATACCATTTGATCGACTACGTGAAGAGATGTATGATATTGCCGGTCTAAGAATGATGTGTCAATTTGTGGATGATATCGACGTTGTGGTTAATATGCTTAGACAGCGCCAGGATTTCAAGGTAATTGAAGAACGTGACTATATTAATAATACGAAACAAAGTGGTTATCGTTCATATCATGTGATTATTGAGTACCCAATTGAAACGCTAAATGGTCAGAAAGCTATTTTAGCGGAAATCCAAATTCGAACATTAGCGATGAATTTCTGGGCTACCATCGAACATACACTTAGATATAAATATGACGGTGATTATCCAGCAGAAATTCAGCATCGTCTTGAACGTGCAGCAGAAGCGGCATATCTTCTAGACGAGGAAATGTCTGAGATTAAAGATGAAATTCAAGAAGCACAGAAATATTATTCTCAAAAACGTGCAAAAAAACATGACTAATGAGGTGTGGGGATGCGTTATACAATCTTGTCAAAAGGTGATTCGAAATCTAATGCATTAAAGCATAAAATGATAAATCATATGAAAGACTTCCATATGGTAGAAGATGCCGTTAATCCAGAAATAGTGATTTCGGTAGGTGGAGATGGAACGTTGCTCCAAGCTTTTCACCAATATAGTCATATGTTGTCACAGGTGGCGTTTGTCGGTGTACATACAGGCCATTTAGGGTTTTATGCTGATTGGTTGCCTCATGAAGTGGAAAAATTAATTATCGAAATTAATAATTCTGAATTTCAAGTCATTGAATATCCATTGTTAGAAATTATTGTGAGATACAATGACAATGGTTATGAAACACGTTATTTAGCTTTAAATGAAGCAACGATGAAGACTGAAAATGGATCGACACTCGTTGTGGATGTAGGTATTCGTGGAAAACAATTTGAGCGTTTTAGAGGGGATGGATTATGTATTTCAACACCATCAGGTTCTACTGCCTATAATAAAGCATTAGGTGGTGCGTTAATACATCCTTCACTTGAAGCCATGCAAATCGCTGAAATTGCTTCTATCAATAATAGAGTTTTTAGAACAGTGGGGTCACCACTTGTTTTGCCTAAGCATCATACATGCTTAATCACACCAGTTAATCACGACACGATACTTACCACAATTGATCATGTGAGTTTAAAACATAAAAATGTCAATGGTATCCAATTTAGAGTAGCGAACGAGAAAGTTCGATTTGCTAGATTTAGACCATTCCCATTCTGGAAAAGGGTACATGATTCATTTATAGAGAGTGAAGATGGTCGATGAAATTTGTATATAAGATTCAGCATAATGAACTGCTTAAGTCTTTTTTACAGCGTCATCAATACTCTAAAAAGACAATTAGCGCCATTAAACTTAATGGCGCTTTAATTATTAATAATAAGCATGTCACCGTAAGGAAAATGATGATGCCGGGTGATGAATTAACCATTGAGTTGCCTGAAGAAATACCTAGTGCGTATTTAATACCTTCTAACAACCCTGTTGAAGTGCTATATGAAGACGACTATTTAATTATTGTTTCTAAACCGCATCATTTAAATAGTACACCATCAAGAGAACATCCACATGATAGTTTGATAGAACGCGTATTGTACTATTTGAATGATGGACAATTTATGCATTCGGTGATTGTACCGCATATTGTTACACGTTTAGATCGTAATACTCGTGGCATTGTTGTATTTGCTAAGTATGGGCATATCCATCATTTAATGTCGATGATGGCTCTAGATAAACGATATATGTGCGTGTGTTATGGTCAAACGTCAATCGATGGTGTGATCGAAGCGCCAATTGCAAGAGACAGTCAAAGTATTATCACTAGGAAGGTAGATAATTCGGGGAAATACGCTAAAACATCGTATAAAGCGATTGCGCATAAACCTAATGCGAGCCTATGTGAAATTAAATTACATACCGGGCGTACACACCAAATACGCGTTCATTTTAATTATATTGGGCATCCACTTGTAGGCGATGATTTATATGAGGGAAGTCATCCTACTATTCATACGCAATCTTTACAATGCTATAAAGTGACATTCATACATCCGATTTATAATAAAGAGATTGAGATAGAGATAGATTATAAATGGCTAGACAAGATATATACAGAATTATAATAAGATTTGGAGGTGCTGACGTTGTCATTAGAAACAGAAAATAATGACTATAACAATGAGGAAGTCTATAACCAAAATTTGTTAGACGAGTTATTAATACAAGATGATATTGATCGTTTTAGAGAAGAATTTCTAGCAATGCATGAATATGAACAAAGTGAATACTTTGAAGATACAACGAATGAGAACAGACAAAAAATATTTGAATTTTTATCACCACAAGAAGTTGGGGAATTCTTTGAACAATTAGAGATTGATGATGAAGCATATGAGGACCTCTTTGATACGATGAATGCGCATTATGCGAGTAAAGTATTAGAAGAAATGTCTTCCGATAATGCCGTAGACATTTTAAATGAGCTGTCAAAACCGAAAGTAGCTAGCTTGTTAACATTAATGAATCGTGAAGATGCAAATGAAATTAAGCATCTATTACATTACGAAGAAGATACAGCCGGCGGTATAATGACGACGGAATATATTTCGCTTGATGTGAATACACCGGTTAAAGAAGCATTGATGTTAGTAAAAGAACAAGCACCAGATGCCGAAACAATTTATGTTATTTTTGCCGTAAACACGGACGGACAATTAGTTGGTGTATTATCTTTAAGAGATTTAATCGTAGCAGAAAATGATGCTTACATCGAAGATATCATGAGTGAACGTGTCATTAGTGTTAATGTAGCTGATGACCAAGAAGATGTAGCACAAAAGATGAGAGATTATGACTTTATCGCTATGCCAGTTATTGATTATCAACAACATTTATTAGGTATTATTACAATCGATGATATCTTAGATGTCATGGATGAAGAAGCGAGTGAAGACTACTCACGTTTAGCCGGGGTATCTGATATCGA
The DNA here is from genome assembly GCF_017893165.1 of Staphylococcus sp. GDX8P54P. NCBI lineage: Bacteria > Bacillati > Bacillota > Bacilli > Caryophanales > Staphylococcaceae > Staphylococcus > Staphylococcus sp. GDX8P54P. The sequence goes on along the minus strand of NZ_JAESMM010000009.1, from coordinate 65,807 downwards.
CTCAACGAATGATTCTGTTGTCAAAACTGCGACTAAACGACTACCTTGGTTAATCATACTTACATTTTTAGGAATGATTACTGCCACAATATTAGGAAGTTTTGAATCAACATTATCACAAGTTGCGTTGTTAGCAGCATTTATACCAATTATTAGTGGTATGTCTGGGAACTCTGGTACGCAATCATTAGCGGTGTCTGTACGTAATATTTCAACTGGAGAAATTGATGAACAAAGTAAATTTAAGGTTGCTTTAAGAGAAGCGGGAAGTGGCTTACTATCAGGATTAGTGTGTGCCACTGTCTTATTTATTATCATCGTTGTCATTTATAGACAACCATTTTTAGCTTTAATTGTAGGTGGCAGTCTGACTATTGCGATGACAGTTGGTACATTAGTTGGTTCTATGATTCCATTGTTTATGAATAAATTGAATATTGATCCAGCTGTAGCCAGTGGACCATTTATTACAACGATAAATGATATTGTAAGTATGTTAATTTACTTTGGTTTAGCAACAACATTCATGTCATATTTAACATAGGGGGACAAAATGGAGTTTTTTTCACTAGTTATTGTAGTTCTAGCAGCTTTTTTAACACCAATTATTATCAATAGGCTGAACATCAATTTTTTACCAGTTGTCGTAGCTGAAATTATAATGGGGATTATTATTGGTCAGTCTTTTTTAAATTTAGTACATAAAGATAGTATGCTGAACATATTGTCAACTTTAGGGTTTATCTTTTTAATGTTTTTAAGTGGTCTAGAAATTGATTTTAGTACGTTTAAAAAGGATAAAAGAAATCGACAAGGTACTAATAAGCATGAAAAGAATGTACCAAGTCATCTTAACTTAGCCTTAACTGTGTTTGCTTTTATCATGATTATTTCTGTTATATTAGCGTACGCATTCAAATGGTTAGGGCTAGTAGATGATGTCTTGTTAATGATTATTATTATATCAACGATATCACTAGGTGTTGTCGTACCGACATTGAAAGAAATGAATATCATGCGTACGACCATTGGTCAATTTATATTGTTAGTGGCCGTATTAGCCGATTTAGTAACAATGGTACTGTTAACTATATACGGTGGTATCAATGGTAGTGGTAATGGTTCTGTTTGGCTTTCAGCAATTCTGCTTGTCTTTACGGCCATTTTCTATATATTAGGTGTTGTATTTAAGCGTATGAAATTTTTACACCGTTTGATTGGTGGCACAACACAAATTGGTATCAGAGCAATATTTGCCCTTATCATTCTTTTAGTCGCACTTGCTGAAGGGGTAGGCGCTGAATACATATTAGGCGCATTCTTAGCGGGTGTCGTTGTATCTTTACTGAAACCAGACGAAGAATTAGTGCATACGCTCGATTCATTTGGATATGGGTTCTTTATTCCAATCTTCTTTATTATGGTGGGTGTTGATTTAAATATTCCGTCATTAATTAAAGAACCATCACTATTATTAATCATTCCAGTATTAATTATCGCTTTTATTATTTCGAAATTAATTCCAGTTTTCTTTATTCGACGATGGTTTGACAGCAAGACAACAATAGCATCAGCATTTTTATTAACGTCAACACTATCATTAGTCATTGCCTCTGCTAAAATTGCAGAACAATTAAATACGATATCATCTGAAATGTCAGGCATACTTATTTTAAGTGCGATTATTACTTGTGTGTTTGTACCAATTATTTTCAAGAAAATGTTTCCAATTCCCGATGAAGCTAATCGTAAAATTGATATTGCGTTAATAGGTAAGAATCAGTTGACGATTCCAATTGTGCAAAATTTATCACCACATCTTTATAACGTGACCTTATATTATCGTAAAGATTTAGGGGATAAACATAATTTATCGGATCATATAACTGTGGTTGAAATCGCGCACTATGAGGAACACCTCTTAGAAAGATTAGGATTATTCAATCAAGATATTGTAGTTTGTTCTGCTAATGATGATAGTCTTAACCGAGAAGTCGCTAAATTAGCTAAAGCACATGATGTTAAGCGTGTCATTTGTCGATTAGAAAACAGTAATGAAGATGAAGAAATGAAAGGTGAAGGTATTGAAGTATTCAGTAACTTCATTAGTAATAAAATCTTCTTACAAGGCTTAATCGAAACACCAAATATGTTGAACATTTTAAGCAATGTGGAAACATCATTATATGAAATTGAAATGTTAAATCATCAATATGAAAATATTCAGTTACGTAATTTCCCATTTGGCGGTGACATTATCTTTGTACGAATTATCCGTAACAATGAATCCATCGTCCCTCATGGTGATACACAATTAAGGTATAAAGATAGACTTATCGTAACGGGCTCGAAAGAGTACGTTGATGAATTAAAATCAGATTTAGAGTTTTATTATTGATTGAGTGGAATCAACAATTGATTATGAGGTCGGAACAAAGATATTTAGTATTTGAGAAGAACCGAGTGATTTGCAAAATTGTTTCTCAAACGTTGTAGGGTGTGAAAGTACTCAGCTTGCGCTACTTGTAGAATTGCTTATAGGAAATCGCTAGCCAGGGGGTAACTCCGCCGTTAATCCTCATTTTTGAGTGGCTAAAGCAAAATCACTATTTAAAATAACGCGTTCTAAGTTTAGCTTTTCCAAAGTACAATCTTTATATTTCCGCCTCTTTTCATCTCATAAGGTAATAATATTGCTTTATAATTGTTGAGTAAGAATGGTAAAATAATAACGTTAGATTAGTCTACATTGTTAATACAGTGAGATTAAGATATAAAAAATCGATGATTAAGGAGTTATTTCGAATGATTAATCTTGAAAATAAAACCTTCGTAATTATGGGTATTGCTAATAAACGTAGTATCGGATTTGGCGTTGCAAAGGTATTAGATCAATTAGGGGCTAAACTTGTTTTCACGTATCGTAAAGACCGTAGCCGCAAAGAATTAGAAAAATTATTAGAACAATTAAATCAAGAAGATCCTAAACTATATCAAATTGATGTTCAAAAAGATGAAGATGTAGTCAATGGTTTCGCGAAAATTGGCGAAGAAGTAGGCAATATTGATGGTGTATATCATTCTATCGCTTTTGCTAATATCGAAGATTTACGTGGCCGTTTCTCAGAAACATCAAGAGAAGGTTTCTTACTTGCTCAAGATATCAGCTCTTATTCATTAACAATTGTTGCACATGAAGCGAAGAAATTAATGCCAAATGGTGGTAGTATTGTTGCAACAACATATCTTGGTGGCGAATTTGCTGTTCAAAACTATAACGTTATGGGCGTAGCGAAAGCAAGTTTAGAAGCGAATGTGAAATATTTAGCCTATGATTTAGGTTCAGATAATATTCGTGTCAATGCGATCTCTGCAGGTCCAATTCGTACATTAAGTGCTAAAGGTGTCGGTGGCTTCAATACAATCCTTAAAGAAATTGAAGAACGTGCACCATTAAGACGAAATGTAGATCAAGAAGAAGTAGGTAAAACAGCTGCTTATTTATTAAGTGATTTCTCAAGCGGTGTGACTGGAGAGAACATTCACGTAGATAGTGGTTTCCACGCAATAAAATAATGAGTATATTTAATATGGGAGCGGGACAACGAATTTATTTTAAATTCTGTCCTGTTCTCTTTTTTTCTAAAAAAGGGAGTAGATTTGAATTCGTAATAAATTCAAACCTACTCCTAAAATATATTATACATTTGTATCAAATTAATCTTTGACGTCGCTATTCGCTTTATCAATAATACGTTGACGATATTTAAAGACATTGCTTGCGACGGTCTTAAGTACTGCATAAAGAGGGACGGCAATTAAAATAAGTGTAAAGCCACCTAAATCTCCTGCAGCTAAAATAACGACAATGATAGTAAGTGGGTGAATACTCAAAGATTTACCCATAACATTCGGCGTAATGACGTTACCTTCAAGTTGTTGCGCGATTAATGTCACCACACAAACCCAAATAAATGTAGTAGGGCCATCAATAATACCTAGTATGCCTGCAGGTGCAAAAGATAACCATGGTCCTAAGAAAGGAATTAAGTTAGCTACACCGGCAAATAGTACTAATAAAGGTGTGTAAGGTAAGCCTATAATTGTATAACCAATATATAAAATAACCCCTAGGATAACACTCACTGTCACTTGTCCTTGAATGTATGATTTTAAAGTGAAGTTTAAATCTTTCATTAAATCGACTACAAATACTTTACGCTCTCCTTTGAAAAATTTAGCAAGCGCAGGAATAAATTTTTCATGATCTTTTAACATGTAAATTAAGAAGAACGGTACCATGATAAGTAAGAAGACAGTTGAAATAAATGACGTAATGTAAGAGAATGAGTTGGCTAAAATACCTGTCAAACTGTCACTCATTGATTTAACAGCTGAATTAATTCTATCTGTTACGTCACTTGGAAGTTTATCCATTTGAGTAAGTGAGAAATTAACAATCTGTTCAGCCTCTTTTTGTAATGATGGTGCCGCTTTAATTAAGCTGTTCACATTCGAAATAATGATTGGTGCTATAAATGCGACAACGATTGCAATGATAGCAATTAAACCAATAAAGATGGTTGTAATACTTGCCCAACGTGGGAATCCCCACTTTTCAAGAATATTTTGAAAAGGTAAGCAGATATAAAATAAAAATCCGCTAATCATAAATGGAAGAAACACAGAACCAATAATGGTTACAATAGGTGCAAAAACGCTTTGTACTTCCATAAACAATTTAATTAGCACGAACAAGATAATTAGGGCAATACCTGTTCGAAACCAAACTTTGTTAAGCATATGCTTACGTCCTCCTATTTTCATTTGTTCACTATTTATTAAGTATATATCAATTAAGACATGTTAAAAAGGGAAATTTTAACTGCAAGAAATACACAGAAATCCATCACACTTAAATTCAGATACGTAAACCAAACCTTCAACAAACCTAAAACAACACCACAACTTTCAAACTAAAATACGGTGGGGCCCCAGCACAGAGAATTTCGCAAAGAAATGCCACAAGCAAAGCAAGCTGGGGTGGGGCCCCAGCACAGAGAATTTCGCAAAGAAATTCCACAAGCAAAGCAAGCTGGGGCGGGCCCCAGCACAGAGAATTTCGAAAAGAAATTCCACAAGCAAAGCAAGCTGGGGGAATGGAGATCCTAGCCTATCCGTATTAAATCGTCTTCTTTCCCTAATAACTATGATTAAATTACCAAATTTCATGAATATGAAACATTTGTTTTTTCAGAGATTTAAAAGTCATCGTGAACTTGATACAATGAGTATATTCTATTTAGGGGGCGTCAATGTCATGTCGAATTTTAAAGCAGGCAAAATTAATAAACATATCTTACATAGTCATATCTTAGAAAGAGATGTTACATTATCAGTATATTTGCCTGAAGATTATTCTGAACTATTCAAATATCAAGTCATTATTTGTTTTGACGGGTTAGATTTTTTAAGATTTGGAAGACTTCAGCGTGAATATGAACGTTTAAGAAGAGAGGATGAAATTCAACGCGCGATTATTGTCGGTTTCCATTATGAAGATGTTGATAAGCGTCGAGAAGAGTTTCATCCACAAGGAAGTAGAAGTCAGAAGACGGTACAAGCCGTAGGTAAAGAGTTGCTGCCATTTATTGATAATACGTTTCCAACATATAAAGTAGGAAACGCCAGAATTTTAATGGGTGATAGTCTTGCAGGCAGTATAGCACTATTAACCGCATTAACATATCCAACCATATTCAGCCAAATTGCAATGCTTAGCCCACATTCAGATGCTACAGTTATAGATAAATTTAATCATTGCATACAGTATAATGAATTATCTATTTGGCATGCGATAGGGTTAGAAGAGGAAGATTTTGCCTTACCAACAACGGGGGAACGTGCGAACTTTTTAACACCGAATAGAGCGCTTGCAGATGTGATTAAAGATAAGGGCGTGACCTACCATTATTTAGAGTTTGAAGGCGGGCATAATTGGAAATCTTGGAAGCCATTATTACCAGATGTACTAACGTATTTTCTTGGTGATGAAGTAACGGCACCATCAGATGAAGTTTAATTCGTTTTATTAGGAAAAGGGGAATCAAGGGTATAGTGTCAGTTTGTACAATGATTTTTTGATGATGCGAAATGAAATATTTAATTATTGTAAACCTTTTCAAAAAATTCTGCTAACTAATAACGTAAAATATAGAATTTTGCTATAATGGTAATATGTTAAACAAAGGAGGAATTTAAATGAATATAGGATTAGCATTAATTCCGTCAAAATCATTTCAAGATGAAGTGAACGGTTATCGTAAACGTTATGATACTGAATATGCACGTATCATGCCTCATATCACGATCAAGTCACACTTTGAAATCAATGATGATGAATTAGATTCAGTAAAAGAAGAAGTTAAAAAAAGATTAGAAGGTTTTAAACCAGTTGAAGTGCATGCAACAAAAGCTTCAAGTTTTAAACCAACTAACAATGTGATTTATTTTAAAGTTGCTAAAACAGACGAATTAGAACAGCTTTTCAATTTATTTAATACTGAAGATTTTCATGGTGAAGCGGAACATCCATTTGTACCGCACTTTACAATTGCTCAAGGTTTAACAAGCCAAGAATTTGAAGATATATTTGGTCAAGTAGAATTAGTAGGGGTAGACCTTAAAGAAAATATTGAAGAACTTTCATTGTTACGCTATGACGAGGAAGAAGATAAATGGAAAGTGATTGATACTTTCAAATTAGCGTAATTGTAAATAATAATAAGCAAAATAAAATCTAGTTAACGTACATTATTTGCACGTTAACTAGATTTTTTAGTGTTTTATGTTAAATACGATTTACTTTGCCTCGGTGCTTAATAAAATAAATGCCGTAGAAAATAGCCAATATTAAAAAGATCGCGGCAGAAAAGTAAAATGTATTACTTAGCCCGTTAGAAAATTGAGCAATTAAACCACCAAATAAGGGACCAATCATAGAGCCAAAGCCTTGAACGCTGTTGAAGACGCCCCAAGTTTCCTCTTGTTCAGCGGGGTCAATTTGTCCTGCCATAAATGTATTCCATGCTGGTAATAATATGCCATACATTAATCCTATAAATATTGCTACGATCCATACAACAACAATATTGGTTACTAGTGATAAACCGAAGATAAATGCTGTAAATAGTAAAAAGCCTACAAAAATAACGGCATACATAAATCCTTTACTATTTTTATCGATAATTTTAGATAAGAATAGCATTGAAATCGCACAACCTGCGCCACCGATAGCAATGGCAACGGTATACTCAATTGTGCTAACACCAACTACCTTAGTCGCATATGTTGGTAGTATAGGTAACAATGCTGAGATAGATGCACCTTGTAACAAAATGCCCGGGAATAATACCAAATGGCGCTTCATAACATTGACAATTTGTCCTAATTGTTCACTTACAGGTTTCGTATTATAATTTGTTAATTTAACGTCAACAAAATAATACAACACCCATGCAATAACTACGACGAGTGACATCATAAATGCAAATCGAGTTGGATGTATTTTAACTAATACATTCATAAACGCCCAACCAACAAGTAAACCTAACAACCAAGAAAAGTAGACATAACCCATTTGTTTGCCACGCTGTGCTTCTTCTACACTTGATAACATGATGACCCATATAGGGCTAACTGCGATACCTAGCATGATTGCACTAATAATGATTACTATAGGATTAGCTGGAAACCAAATGACTAAGAATAAACTCATAAAAGCTAATAAAAATCCAAGGGTTAATACTAGCTTAGTACCAAATTTTTTTAAGAGGAATCCAATGATAAAATTTGTTGCTGCATCGGATATAAAGTGAATTGATAATGCCGCTGATGTTACTGCTACTGCAATCGAAGTAACGGTTGGTAAGTAATTGACGTAACTTAATACATACATACCTCTTGCAAATTCCATTAAGAATAAAATAACGAGCATTATCTTAAAGTTTTTACTAATTCCTTTACTACTTAACGAAGAATTTGGCATACAAAGGTACCTTTCCGTAAATTTCCTGTTGTTGTGATGAACTGTCCAGGATATTTAGTAAATCGGTACATAATCTATAAGTTGAATGATCAACTTTTTCTTCAGTCATTTTATTAGTCATAGCTTGTAACCGTTCTTCGTGATTGGTTAAGTCAGAAACGATTTCGATAGCTTCCTCAGGTGTGTTTGCAATTTTTCCGTATGATTTATCTTGGAAATACAATGCGTTTTCAAGTTCTTGACCTGGTGCTGGATTTAAAAATATCATTGGTAAACTACGTGTTAAACCTTCAGAAATTGTAATCCCACCTGGTTTTGTAATCATAAGTTGACTTGAAGCCATCCATTCATTCATATGTTTGGTATAACCTAGAATGAGTACGTTATCATATGACTTAAATTGTGCTTCTAAAGTACGTTTTAGTGCTTTACTACGTCCGCAAATCATCACGATTTGTGATTGAGGACTCTTCTTAAGGATACTATCAATCATAAAGTCAAATCCTTTAGAAACGCCAAATGCGCCTGCAGACATTAAAATAGTTGGTTTATCAGGATTTAAATGATGCTTTTGTAACCAAACTACTTTATCGATATCAGATTCGAACTTATCAGAAATTGGTATGCCAGTTACTTTGATATCAGAAGCTGGAATACCTGCATTGATAAAATCACGCTTAGTATCTTCAGTAGCGACATAATATCGATGAGAATTAGGCGTTATCCAGTTTTTTTGCAAACGATAATCTGTCATAACCGTTGCAATTGGAATGTTCATGTTAAATTGCTCAGTCAACACTGACATTACTGGTGTAGGGAACGTCAATAAGATTAAGTCTGGCTTTTCTTTAAGCAACAAATTAATCAATTTATTTAATCCATAATATTTATAAAAACATTTATCTAACTCATCAGGGCGACTATAATAAAAGTTCTTATACATATTTCTAAAATATTTAAAGCTATTGATATACCATTTTTTGCAAATAGAAGTTAAAATTGGATGTGCTTCCATAAACAAGTCATGCTCAATAACTGATAGGTGAGACAAATTCATTTCGTTAAGTTGATTAACAACACTTTGAGTCACCTGTAAATGTCCGTTTCCAAATGAGCCGGTAATAATCAATATCTTTTTATTTTGAGTAACCATTAATAGTCACCCTCCATTAATTTAAATTTAAAATACGCATTAACGTATTTAATGCGAACGATAATAGCATTAAATACGGATACTCAGTTATCGTATTATATTTATACCCTTTATTAACAGTATAAATTTCATTTATAGTGCATTATAGCATACTAACGAAGTTAACATCATCTTTATATCACTATCCTAGCACTAATATATTTAAATGTATTGAATTGTAGTGATATATATAGGAAATTTTAAAATAATTAACGCTTAATTAATAATTTCTTCACTTTATTGATTCATATATTGAGTGTGAGGTTAAAACTAATATTTTAATGATTATAAATTTATCAACAACTTCAAAACGTGTATAATAAACTTATTGTAAAAAAAGGAGCGATACATTTTGAATGCGAATGAGTTGTTCGAAAAAATACGAGTAAAACAAGTAATAGGTACTTTAGATATAAATGTTACAGATATCACTACAGATTCACGTACTGCAAGTGAAGGAAGTATATTCGTCGCATCAAAAGGTTACACGGTTGATAGCCATAGATTTTGTCAGAATGTTGTAGATCAAGGCGCAAAAGTCATTGTAGTTAATCAACAACAAGACATTAGCGGGAACGTAACGCAAGTTATTGTACCAGATACATTAAGAGTTGCTAGCTTATTAGCGCATACACTATATGACTATCCGAGCCATCAATTAACGACAATTGGTGTAACAGGGACAAATGGTAAAACTTCAATTGCTACGATGATCCATCTCATTTATAGAGGATTAGGCAAAGGTAGTGCATATTTAGGAACGAATGGTTTCCAAATCAACGAATATAAAACTAAAGGTGCAAACACGACACCAGAAACGGTCTCTTTGACTAAAAAGATTAAACAAGCTGTCGATGAAGATGCGGAAGTTATGATTATGGAAGTATCTAGCCACGGCTTATCATTAGGAAGATTAAGAGGCGTTGAATTTGATGTAGCGGTATTCTCTAATTTGACACAAGATCATTTAGATTTCCATGGCACAATGGAAGCTTACGGTCACGCTAAGTCATTATTATTTAGTCAATTAGGAGAAGATTTATCGAAAGAGAAGTATGCCATTGTCAACAATGATGACGCATTCTCTGAGTACTTGGCGTCAGTGACACCATATGAAATTTTTACGTATGGTATAGATCACGATGCGCAATTTATGGCTACCAATATTCAAGAATCTTTACAAGGTGTTCAGTTTGATTTTGTAACACCTATTGGTACTTATAATGTTAAAACCCCATATGTAGGTAAATTTAATATTTCAAATATCATGGCTGCTATGATTGCTGTTTGGAGTAAGGGTACGTCAATGGAAGATATTGTTAAGGTGGTTGAAACTTTAGAACCAGTTGAAGGTCGTTTAGAAGTGCTTGATCCATCGTTACCGATAGATTTAATTATTGACTATGCACATACAGCTGATGGAATGAATAAATTAATAGATGCTGTGAAACCTTTCGTAAAACAGAAATTAATCTTTTTAATTGGTATGGCTGGAGAACGTGACTTAACTAAGACACCTGAAATGGGTGCAGTAGCATGTAGGGCAGATTATGTTATATTCACACCAGATAATCCAGCTAATGACGATCCTAAAATGTTGACAGCTGAACTCGCTAAAGGTGCTACACATGATCATTACATTGAATTTGAGGACAGAGCTGAAGGTATTAGACACGCCATTGATGTGGCCGAACCAGGAGATACAGTCGTATTAGCTTCTAAAGGAAGAGAACCATATCAAATCATGCCTGGACATGTTAAGGTACCTCATAGAGATGATTTAATTGGACTGGAAGCAGCATACAAGAAATTTGGCGGTGGCTCTGGTGAACATTAAACAATTAACTATTAATGGTGAAATTGTTAATGCATATCTATGTATTATTGAAGCAACAGAGCAAATTATGATAGCTATACCTGATGTATTTTGGTCAATAGAACTAGATGTACGTATGAATAGTGACGACATTAAAGAAGAATTGATAATGCAATTATTTGCATTTGTAGATGAAGAAGCAGCGATACATATTGCTTCAAATTTAACAAAATGGATTGTGAATGATTTTAAAGGAGATTAATAGATGAGTTTAAAAGAAGAAGTTGAATCAAGAAAGACGTTCGCCATCATCTCTCACCCAGATGCTGGTAAAACGACATTGACTGAAAAGTTATTATATTTTAGTGGTGCTATAAGAGAAGCGGGTACAGTCAAAGGTAAAAAAACAGGGAAATTTGCAACAAGTGACTGGATGAAAGTCGAACAAGAACGTGGTATCTCAGTAACAAGTTCAGTTATGCAATTTGATTATGATGACTACAAAATTAATATTCTAGATACACCAGGACACGAAGACTTCTCAGAAGATACTTACCGTACATTAATGGCAGTGGATAGTGCGGTAATGGTTATTGACTGCGCCAAAGGTATTGAACCGCAAACCTTGAAATTATTTAAAGTATGTAAAATGAGAGGTATTCCGATTTTTACATTTATTAATAAATTAGACCGTGTAGGTAAAGAGCCATTTGAATTATTAGATGAGATTGAAGAAACATTAAACATCGATACGTACCCTATGAATTGGCCAATTGGTATGGGGCAAAATTTCTTTGGTATTATTGACCGTGATTCAAAGTCTATCGAACCTTTTAGAGATGAAGAAAATGTCTTACACTTAAATGATGATTATGAATTGCAAGAATCACATCCCATTAGTAATGACAGTGCATTTGCGCAAGCGATTGAAGAATTCATGCTCGTAGAAGAAGCGGGTGAAGACTTTGATAATGATGCGCTATTGAATGGTGAACTGACACCGGTATTCTTTGGTTCTGCTTTAGCTAACTTTGGTGTACAAAACTTCTTGAATGCCTACGTTGATCATGCACCTATGCCGAATGCACGTCAAACAAATGAAGAAGTTGAAGTAAGTCCTTTCGATGATGAATTTTCTGGATTTATCTTCAAAATACAAGCCAATATGGATCCTAAACATCGTGACAGAATTGCATTTATGCGTGTCGTAAGTGGCGCATTTGAACGTGGTATGGACGTAACTTTACAACGTACGAATAAAAAGCAAAAAATCACACGTTCAACATCATTTATGGCTGACGATAAAGAAACAGTGAACCATGCCGTAGCCGGAGATATCATTGGTTTATATGACACAGGTAACTATCAAATTGGAGACACATTAGTTGGTGGTAAACAAAAGTATAGTTTCCAAGACTTACCACAATTTACTCCGGAAATATTTATGAAAGTTTCAGCTAAAAACGTAATGAAACAAAAACATTTCCATAAAGGGATTGAACAACTTGTTCAAGAGGGTGCGATTCAATACTATAAAACGCTTCATACGAATCAAATTATTTTAGGTGCCGTAGGACAATTACAATTTGAAGTATTTGAACACCGTATGAAAAATGAATATAATGTTGATGTTGTAATGGAACCTGTCGGTAGAAAAATTGCGCGTTGGATTGAAAATGAAGATGATATTCAAGATAAAATGAACACATCTCGCTCAATATTAGTAAAAGATAGATATGATAATTTTGTCTTCTTATTCGAAAATGAATTTGCAACACGATGGTTCGAAGAAAAATTCCCAGAAATTAAATTGTATAGTCTTTTATAAGCATACGATTGAAAAAGAAGGGTATTAATAACGATTTCAGCTCTTTAAATTTTACAATTTATTGAACGCAAATGGTTTATTTATATGGAGTATGGTGTATAATACACTTAACAAATGAATACCTATGACAAGTTGTCAGAGGGGAGTAACTTGAGAATCATCATTACATTTGATGATTAGCACTTTATCGTCATTACGAAGTATGGACTTCCGGTAAAGTGGGCAATTATTTGCTAAGTGAGACCTTTGCTATTATTTAGCATAGGTCTCTTTATTTGTATTCAAACAAAAAGGAGCTGTCCACTATGGATCCGAGTTTAATTTTACCTTACTTGTGGGTAATTCTCGTTCTTGTATTTTTAGAAGGGCTATTAGCAGCTGATAATGCTGTTGTTATGGCCGTTATGGTTAAACATTTACCACCTGAACAACGTAAAAGAGCTTTATTTTATGGTTTACTAGGTGCATTTGTATTTCGTTTTCTTGCCTTATTCTTAATTAGTATTATCGCTAATTTCTGGTTTATTCAAGCACTGGGTGCCGCATATTTAATTTTCATGTCTATAAGAAATCTGTGGCAATTTTTCCATAAAGAACACGAAGATCAACCTGAAGGTGATGATCATCATTTCGACGATGATGGTGTTGAAAAGAAAGTCGGACCAATGCAATTCTGGGGTACTGTGTTAAAAGTTGAATTTGCAGATATCGCTTTTGCTATTGATTCTATGTTAGCTGCCATGGCTATTGCTGTTACATTACCAACAGTTGGCATTCATTTTGGTGGCATGGACTTAGGTCAATTCTCAGTTATGTTTATTGGTGGCATGATCGGTGTTATTTTAATGCGTTTTGCTGCTACATGGTTTGTTGACTTATTAAACAAATACCCTGGCTTAGAAGGTGCTGCCTTTGCAATTGTAGGATGGGTAGGTATTAAATTAGTTGTCATTGTACTTGCACATGAAGACATCGGTATTTTACCTGAACACTTCCCTCATAGTACATTATGGCAAGCTATTTTCTGGACAGTTATGATTCTATTAGTTGTTATCGGTTGGTTAACATCAGTGCGTAGTAACAAAAAGAAAACTAAATAATTTGGCTTAAACGCTTCATTCGAGTCTTTTAAATTTGATGAGAACCATTAAATTTAAAAGGCTTTTTTATTTTTTATAGAATGATATATATATATATATAAATGGTAAGAAAAATTCAGATTTGAACCTTCAATTCATTGCCAATTGGCAATAATGATATTAAACTTTAATTAATGTATAAATAAATTAAACAAAACCACAACCATATAAACATAATGCAACGTTACCATAATAGATTGTGAGTGAATCGATAGGAGTGGACACCTTTGGATAATGATAAAAAGCACGTAATACCACGTGAACAATATCGTCGAAAACGACACGAGTATTTTCATAACGAAGAGCGTGAAGAACGATTAGCACGTGAGAAAGCACAACGTGAAAGACTTGCACAAAAAGAGCAAGAACAAGCAAAAGTTAATGAAGAACGTGTTAAAGATAACATGCGAAAAGCAAGAATTGAGAAATTGACGCAAGAAGAAATTCAGCAACAGCAACATTTAGCCAAATTACGTTCTGAAAATGAATCTGAATATGCGGCAGACGAAAAAGAACATCATTTAACATTGCCTGAGGAGCAACAACTTAAAAATGAGGACAAAGATAATAAACCGATAGCATCAAAATCTAAAGTTGAAACAGGTAATAAGACTAATGAGGACGAAAATGAGCTATCTTCAAATCAAAGTGATATAGAACCTAAGTATAGTAGAGTAGAAAAAAATAAAGGCAAAACTCAGCATGCGAGTGTTAATAAACAAGACGCGCATCAATGCGATGATGTTAGCACATACAAAGGAGAAAAAGGTGCCTCAGAAGCTAATACTACGTCTGATTTAGAAACGCGTGATAGTGAAATGATAGAAGCACAGGATCTAACAACGAATGAGCGTTATGCTTCAAAACAGGTATCCACATCTCATCAAGAGCATAAAGATGATGAAGGTGCAGCGCATGGTAATACAACACGTCATAATTCAAATCAAACGAATCATGAAGAAGCAAGTGAGCATGCACACGATAAGTCTAATAATAATGATATGATGGACAAAGTAAAATCATTCTTAACATTACATTGGCTTAAAATTGTTATCGTAGTTGCAATAATATTAATTATCATATTAATTAGTGCAATTATTTCAACAATTAACCAAAATAGTAGTATTGAACAAAGTAGTCATCAAAATACAAAATATACAACAACAATGAAAAATGCAGATGCCGCTGTAAAATCAGTGGTAACAGTTGAGAACGACACACCTAAGAATCCAACAACACAAACAACTGATAAAACAAATATAAATACAAATTCAAATAACGAAGTTGGTTCAGGTGTCGTCTACAAAGCTGTAGACGATACCTTTTTTATTTTAACGAATACACATATAGTCGGTAATAACGATAAGGTTAACATTACATATGATGATAATAAGGCAGCTACGGCTACAGTAGTTGGCAAAGATATGTGGTCAGATATTGCAGTGCTTAAAGCAACGATCAATAACAAAAATGTTCAACCTATTAAAATCGGTCGTTCAAATCAATTGAAGTTAGGTGAAACCATCTTAGTTGTGGGTAATCCGTTAGGCAATGATTTTAAAAATACAGTAACAAAAGGTATTGTTTCTGGATTAAATAGAGCAGTACCGGTCGATTTTGATAAAGATAATAAAAATGATGAACTGATTAATACATTTCAAATAGATGCTTCGGTAAATCCTGGTAATTCAGGAGGTGCTGTCGTTAATCAAGATGGGGAACTCGTAGGTGTAGTATCACTAAAAATAAACATGCCGAATATTGAAGGTATGGGATTTGCTATTCCAATAGATGATGCACGTGCAATTGCTTCAGAACTAGAGAAAAAAGGTGAAATTCAATATCCTAATACTGGTATTGGAATTAAAAATGTTTCAGAGTTATTACCATATGAAAGAGCATTATTTAAAGTCCCTGAAGATGTTCAAAGCGGAATTGTAGTAGAAAAATTGAAAGATGGTGGATTAGGTAAAAAATCAGGTTTAAAAATTGGTGATGTAGTTGTAGAATTAGATAGTAAATCAATTCAAAATAATTTACAGTATAGACAAACTATTTTTAGCCATAGACAAGATTTAAAAACATTGTCGGCTAAAATTTATAGAGAAGGTAAGTCTCAAGAGATAAAAATAAAATTGAAATAACGTTGAGGTGACAAATGCGTGTCTATTTTTAGTAAGTTACTTAAAAAATCTAGTCCTCAACAGGGGATAGTTTTATATTATTTGATAGCCATAGTTGTCGCTTTCTTATTACTAAATCTCCCTTTTGTGCACAAACAAGGTGTAGATGTTAGTCCAATTGATACACTGTTCGTAGCTGTATCAGGGATTAGTGTAACTGGACTGTCTCCCGTTAACATTGTAGATACATACTCAACATTTGGCCAAATTATTATACTAATCATCCTAAATATAGGCGGTATTGGTGTCATGGCGATTGGTACAGTGTTGTGGGTCGTATTAGGTAAACATATAGGTATCCGTGAACGCCAATTGATCATGTTAGACAATAATAAGGATACTATGAGTGGAACTGTAAAGTTAATTTTAGAGATCATTAAAACAATCTTAACTATTGAATTTATTGGTGCATTGCTATTAGCATTTTACTTCTATAGAGATAATCCTGATTTGAAAAATGCGCTCATGCAAGGATTATTTGTTTCAGTATCCGCTACTACAAACGGTGGATTAGACATTACAGGTCAATCCTTAATCCCGTATGCTAAAGATTATTTTGTACAAACGATAGTTATGTTTCTCATTGTATTAGGTTCAATCGGTTTTCCTGTATTATTGGAAATTAGAGCCTATGTTAGAAACAGAGTTAGTCATTTTAGATTTTCATTATTTACCAAAATCACAACTTGTACATATTTATTTCTATTTATCTTTGGTGTCTTAGCTATTTTAGCTTTAGAACATCATCATGCTTTCAAAGGTTTAAGTTGGCATCAATCATTATTTTACGCACTATTTCAATCTGCAACAACACGTAGTGCAGGATTACAAACAATTGATGTTACAAACTTTAGTGATGCAACGAACGTTATCATGAGTATTCTAATGTTTATAGGTTCATCGCCAAGTTCAGTTGGTGGTGGTATACGTACAACAACATTCGCGATACTCATTCTCTTTGTCATTAACTTTAATAATAATACTGAAAAGACAGCGATAAAAGTCTTCAATAGAGAAATACATGTGGTTGATATTCAACGTTCATTTGCAGTTTTTACGATGGCATCAATTTTAACATTTGTAAGTATGATTATTATTCTTGCAACAGAAAAGACTAATTTATCATTTCTACAAGTATTTTTTGAAGTCATGTCAGCATTTGGAACATGTGGTTTATCTTTAGGTGTGACAGATGATATTAGCGGTCTTACGAAAGTAATACTGATGATCTTAATGTTCATTGGTCGTGTTGGTTTAATATCATTTATTATTATGATTGCTGGACGTAAAGAACCTGATAAATACCATTATCCTAAAGAACGTGTACAAATTGGCTAAGTTCAAGATATTAAGTTGAATAGTTAAATCATTTAAAACCTTATGGTATTAAATTGAATAAGACATATATCTATAGCAACCTGGGACAGAACGAATTCAAGATAATTTGTTCTGTCCCAGTTTTTGGTTAGAAATAAATAGCACCCGTAGTTTAATAAATGTTAAACTATCTTTAAATAAGGGGTGTGTAAATTGGAGAAAAATGAACATATAAATATAGATATCTTAGCAACTTCAGATATGCATAGTCATTTTATGAACGGAGACTTTGGTTCGAATATCTATCGTGCAGGAACTTACGTTAAAAATGTGAGAGACAATAATGATAAAGTCATTTTATTAGATAGTGGAGGCAGTATTGCTGGCTCGATGGCTGCGCATTATTATGCAGTTGTGGCGCCATACAAACGTCATCCAATGATTAAATTGATGAATGCGATGCAGTATGATGCTAGCGGTGTAAGCCCAGATGATTTCAAATTTGGTTTATCGTTTCTAACAAAAGCTGTTTCATTATCTCGATTTCAATGGTTATCTGCAAATATAGAGTTTGCGCTCACAAAAGAGCCATACTTCTCAACGCCTTATATCATCAAAGAGTATGATAATGTTAGAATCGCGATTGTTGGCTTAACTGCTGATGGGCTCATGAAAAATGAATTTGCTGAAATGGAGAAAGCTGTCAGTATTGAAAAAGCTTTACTATCTGCAAAACGATGGATTAGATATATTCATGAAAGTGAACATCCTGACTTTTTAATCGTGATATATCATGGAGGCCTCTATAAAATCAATCAAACCAATACTAGACATAGTAAAGGGTCGCATGAAGCGGAAAAAATTATGAAAGAAATTGGTGTCATCGATTTGATGATCACTGCACACCAACACCAAACAATTATTGGAAATGACTTTGAAACTGTATATGTTCAAGCAGGACAGAATGCGCAAGAGTTGGTACACGTGAAGATTAAATTTAAAAAACGCACTAATTCTTTTGAAAAAGAAGACATTCAATCTACTGTAATCAATTTAAGTGAATATCCAGAAGATCAAGCATTACTCGAAACAACGTATTATGATCGAAAAGCACTTGAACATTGGTCTAAGGAAATCGTTTCTAATAAGAAAGTTAATTTAGAAGTTAATGGATTAGAAGATTTGTTAAGTAAACCACACCCATTTACCCAATTATTACATGACAGTCTACATTTGGCTTTTGACAATGAAATTACGTGTGCCAATGTGCCTAAAAATGGTGAAAAGGGATTAAAAGGCATTGTTACAAATGAAGATGTATATAACGCTTATCCACATCCAGATAAAGCGATAGATATCACTTTAAAAGGTCATCAAATTAAAAAGATGATTGAATATACGTACTCTTATATTCAATTTGAACACAAACAATTAAGTATGACAATTATTGATGAAACACGATGTACGATGTGGCAAGGATTCGATTATATTGTGGATATGTCTGCACCACGCTTTAACAGGGTGACATTAAAGGGGCTTGAATTAGATAAACACTATAGAGTAACGATGACAGATTATTGCTATAGAAATTACCGTCAATATTTAGAGTCTGAATCAACATTGCATTCTACATGTGACCAACCAATGAGCACACTTATAGCTACAAGACTCAATCAATCTGATTTCAATCTAAATGTTGATGCTAACTTTATAGTTAAATATTAAATCAGCTCTATATAATCAAACGTTGCTGAAACGCAAATGACTACAAAAAAACTTTTCTTAGCTAAAACACTAAGAAAAGTTTTTTATCCATGAAATATTAATAATAATATAATTGCAACAATTTGTCCTAAAGATGTTGTTACGATGCGACGTGTATATTGATAACTCAATGATAAAATAAGTTGAGCTACGAAAATAAACGCCACGATCCACCATTTGTCTAAATAGATAAATAATGAACTAGAACATAATGCAGTTATTAATATGATTAACCAAGTAGGTAATTTAAAACGCGTTAATTCTTTTTGTAAAATCGTTCTCATATATAACTCATGACAAGGTATAACAAAAATTAATGTTACTAACATTTGCCATTTGAAATAAACACCTGTTCTTGATAATTCTTTAATGAGTTCTGCATAAGTAATTTGTGGAGATAGCAATGAAAAGATTAATTGTATAATAACCAATACAACACCCGTAACAATACCAACGCCAATAGAAGTTAATAAGCGTTTAGATTCGATGTCTCGTTGGTAAAATACATAACTAATACCTGCAATTAACATAATACCAGTATATAAATACCAATATTCTTGATGTTCTCCCCACATTACAAATAAAATCAAATGGAATACAATGAAACTTGCTATAAACCAAATTAAAGCTTTTGATATATTTTTCATTTTAATGTATACCTTCTTATTCAACGATAGTATATCGTTTATGATTAATAACCGTTTTCTCAGGTAAGTCTAATTCATTGAAGTTATCCATAATTGTTAAGTCTACAATAACTGAATTGTCATTAATTTTCTCAACACGGCCTCTTAAACCGTCATAAAATTCTACGATATTTCCTACTTCTGCAACAGTCATACCGAGTCCTCCTAAAATCATAGCTAGACTATATTGTACTAAAAATTACCATAATAATAAACAAATATATGCTAAAATTGGCAAATAATATTTTAATTATGAAAATAATGTCAAATTTGAGTAAATGATTGGCAAAATAAATAGATATAAGGCATAACTTAATTAAGGGCATATACGAGTGAGACAAAGGAGAGATAAAGATGAAATTTGTAAGTAATAATAATATTACAGATCCTACAATGAATCTTGCTATGGAAGAATATGTGTTAAAACACTTACCTTCAGACGACAGTTACTTTTTATTTTATGTAAATGGTCCGTCAATTATTGTAGGAAAAAATCAAAACACTATAGAAGAAGTAAATAAACAGTATGTGGATGAGCATAATATTCATGTTGTGCGTCGTATTTCAGGTGGTGGTGCTGTATATCACGATCAAGGTAATTTAAACTTTAGTTTTATTACAGACGATGATGGTAATAGCTTCCATAATTTCAAAAAATTTACAGAGCCAATTGTACAAGCACTTCAATCAATGGGCGTAGATGCAGAAATGACGGGACGTAATGATATTCAAGTTGGACAAGCTAAAATTTCAGGAAATGCGATGGTTAAAGTTAAAGATAGAATGTTTAGTCATGGCACATTAATGTTAAAAAGTGACTTGGGAGAAGTACAAAACGCATTAAAAGTTAACCCTAAAAAGATTCAATCTAAGGGTGTTAAGTCGGTACGTAAACGTGTCGCAAATATTGATGAATTCTTAGAAGAATCAATTTCTATTGATGACTTTAAACAAATCATCTTGAAAACAATCTTCGGTGAACATGAAGTCGAAGAATATAAATTAACTGATGAAGATTGGAAGAATATTGAAGCGCTAAGTAACGAGAAATATCGCACATGGGAATGGAATTATGGTCGAAATCCTAAATACAATTTTGAACGCGATGAAAAATTTGAAAAAGGATTTGTACAAATTAAGTTTGATGTGAAAAAAGGTAAAATTGAACATGCTAGAATCTTCGGTGACTTCTTTGGTGAAGGCGATGTTACGGAGTTAGAAGAAGCTCTTATAGGCGTCTTACATGACTATAATCATATTAAAGAAGCGATGGAAGAATTTGATTTCTATCATTATTTCGGCGCTATTGAAAAAGAAGATATCTTAAAATTAATGTCTTATTAAAATTGTATCAATACTAAGTCGAAAAAGTACAAAGATATAAATGTACTAAACCACTAAAGTTAAAATTAAAAATTAACTTGATAGGTTAGACGTTTAAATATCTTTGTGCTTTTTATTATATATAGAATAGTGACTTATTACTTTCAAAAGCTGTAAATTGTTTGAGAGATATTAAAAAATAGAAAAAACCCTCCGATGTACGGAGGGTTCTAAATGACGGAAACGGAGGGATTCGAACCCTCGCGCCGCTCTCGCGACCTACACCCTTAGCAGGGGCGCCTCTTCAGCCAACTTGAGTACGTTTCCATATGGCTCCGCAGGTAGGATTCGAACCTACGACCGATCGGTTAACAGCCGATAGCTCTACCACTGAGCTACTGCGGATTAATATGTATTTATATAATGTATCTCTATGAGCACAAATATTATTATATCAATAAACTTAAAATTTGCAAGGGATTATATTCAAAAAATATACGGAACATTTACACTATATTAATATAAAAGTTCCGTATGATTTAAAATTAAACGTGAAACTAGTTATCTTGCAATAGTGAATAATGTGAAAGTGCTTCGAAAATATTTAAAGTTGTTTTTTCATAATCAATTGGCATTTCTGGATTATTTGATTTCATACGTGATTGTTTATCAACCATGTAATAATAGAATATGCAGTTAGAGTATTGGTGCCAAATGCTGTGATAGGATACATTCAGTGTTAACGTTTGGTGATTTGCGAAGATGATTTTACATTTTCGATTTTTGAGAGGTTTGATTTCATGAACATAATGCATATTGATCCACATGTTTTCTTCTAAACGGTCTGAATGGGTTGGGAAAAAGTACGTAGGGAATAGAGGGGTCAATAAGATAGGCGGTTTGCTAGTAATACCAGCAATACGTTGCGTTTCGGATTTTTTACTAATATAACTGTTTCCATAAAACTTACATGATCGCTCGACAATCTTTTGTGTTTTAAATGGACTCGTTACAATTGAGGAATCATACTTTAATATTTCTGATCCTTTAGTTTGCTCATAGGCATTAATAACTGGTTTGATGACCATGTCGCCTTTCCGAATAATATATACGGTATTTTGGGTTTGAGAAATTTTTGTCATCTCTTAACCTCCTTAAAATAAAGTTATTATTAAGCGCTAAAAATACAACGATTAATAATATAAATTTATTATATAAAATTTTTATATGTTGTCAAGATATTCATTACATATAAAATTACACATATTTTTTTGTGAAAAGTCAGAATATTCGATTGATTTAAAAAATAAAAACTTGTATACTATCCTTATACAAAAAAGAAAGGCAGTGATTGCAATGAATTACAACACGAATGTCAAACATACGACGTTAGAAGACTTTGTTACTACAGTTAATGATTTAGGCGTAGAGCTGGTCATTGAAGAGGCCCTTCGCCAAGGAAGAAAAAAACAACTATTAAAGTTGATTGATGAAGCACTTATTAATAAGAATGAAGAAGCATTTATCAATTATACGAACGAATATAAAAATCTGGAGGCATTTCTCAATGAGTAAATTAGGATCCTGTCACTCATCATTATAAAAGGTCTATTCACTACTTAATTATAGTTAGCGAATAGACCTTTTTTATTTCTATTTTTGTCCACCGTTTGATTTACCCTCAATTTTATTACGAATCCACTTTACTAAGTAGCCTGTTATCACAATTCGAATGACACGTTTAACGATATTCATATTAACTTGCTCCTTTTTTAAATTGTTTAGTTGAGTTTACCCGTTCTACACATAATTAAAGATATTATCTATAAATATTTATTAAAAAGTTATGGATGTCGCTTATTTGGTATATAAATATAGCCATATTGATCTGCTTTAGTTGTGAAGATGACAATAATCCCATGAATAATAGAAACGATAGTAGGAATTGTAGTCTAGAAGAAAACTAAATGAAAGACGCCTTGCCATACTTTATCTGCATAAAATTTATGAATACCGACACCGCCTAAAAATAAAGAACATAATACATATAATGTTTTATTAACTCTCATAATAATGATGCCTCCTTAAATTTATATTTTAAGCATTTCAAAAATTAAATCAAATAATACTCAGATATTAGATAATGTATTTATAATCAAAATTTCAATGCTTCAATTTATTGCAATTAATTTATTATTATTTGTAAATTTTATATAATATAGTTAATACACTAATCGAAAGGGGAATTAACTTATGATACGAAAAGCACGTCCGAGCGATAGTAAGTCAATTGCAGAATTATGTTACATTATTTGGAAAGATATGGAACTTGATATTGTGCAAGAAATTTCCAAAGAAAGAGTTATTCAAGCTATTGAAGAGAGTATCGTTAATATTAATTATAGAACGAATTATAATAATATCTGGATATATGAGCAAGACGACGAAGTGGCAGGTTGCATCATTGCCTATGAGGGCTCTAAAGAATTAGAGTTAGAAGCAGCATGGAATGAATTACCATTAGAGGATGACATAAAAGCACTTGGAACGCCATTGCCATTGAAAGAATCGAAGGATGATGAATGGTATATTGAAGCTGTTGCTACTTTTTCAAAGTTTAGAGGACAGGGTATTGCAACGAAACTGTTTAATTATTTAATAGCAACGTATCCAGATACAAAGTGGAGTTTAAGTTGCGACTATGATAATCCGAGAGCTAAGAAATTGTATGAACGATTGGGCTTTAAATGGACTGAAGATGTGGAATTATATGGTCATCAATATTTACACATGGTTTATTCAGCATAAAGTAAAAAAATAGAACGGAGGAGACAGAAATTAGAAATCATTTCAAAGTCTCGACCTCCGTCCTATTTTGCTTGTATCAACATTTAAAATGTCACAAGTGATATATTATATACCACCTAATAAAGCACTGATATATATGCCTAATGCGTATAATACACCGAAGATTGTATTTGTTTTTCCAGTTGCAGCCATCGCAGGCATCATACTTGCAGGTGTGTCATTCTTCTTGAAGCGACGGATCGCTTTGACTGGCATAGGAAATGATAGCAGTACAAGTAAATAAAATAGTGAACCGCCATCTACAAATAGCGCAGTATAAATAACGAACACATATGCAACGATATACATAATTGCCATAAATGTAATTGAAGCGTTCTTACCTAATAGGATTGGTAATGTTTTACGACCACTCGCTTGGTCTTTAACTCTATCGCGAATATTATTAGCCATGTTAATTAAGCCAATTGTAATAACAATCGGAATACTAATCCAAACTACAAAGCCATTAACATTGCCAGTTTGAATAAAGAACGCTAATAAAATAATAATCATGCCCATAAACAATCCAGAAAATAGTTCACCGAATGGTGTCCAAGAAATAGGCATTGGGCCACCAGTATATAAATAACCAATTGCCATACAAACGATGCCTACTGGAATAATCCAAAATGAACTATTAGCTGCTAAAATGATACCGAGAAATGCAGCGATGATATAAAAAGCAATTGCTAGATTCATGACAAGTTTTGGACTCATACCGTTTCTTACGATAGCACCACCGATACCAACGGAAGTGTGATCGTCTAAACCTTTTTTAAAGTCATAATACTCGTTAAACATGTTCGTTGCAGCTTGAATAAGTAAACAAGCAATTAACATTGCAAGAAATAACATGAATTTAATGTGATCTTGACTACCTAATAAAAAAAGTTTAGCAGTTGCTGTACCAACTAATACAGGTACAACAGCAGCAGTTAAAGTATGAGGTCGCATCAAATGCCAATATTTTCTAACAGTAGAATATTGTTGATATTGATTTGCCATAATTTAATCTACCTCTTATAGTATATAGTTTTAACATATGTATTTTAAAGGAATCATAAATAAAGGTCAATTGGCGTGAAATATTTCTCTAGAAGATTAAGCAATTATGCCACTATAAATAGTTAAAAATGATACAATATTGTAATGAGAAAAAATAGATAATGAAAGAAGTGAAATGAATGGCTGCGAATATAAAGGAAGATGACATTATTGAGTCAATATATGAAAGTAACAAAAGCTGGGTATCTGTTGAAGTGAAAATTGATAGAGCACTTGCGCCTGACGAGTTGTTCAATTTGACAGAAGCACAAGCAGGGGATCGCTTTTATTTTCGCTTAAATGATAATGCGTCTTCGTTTTTCGGCTATCATGCTGTTCAAAGGTTCAAAAATAACTTTGATAACAAGCAATCGATCTTTCGTGAGTGGGAAAAATTTAAAAAAGATGTTGAATTAGTTCACCCAGATATAGAAAAGCATCATTTAAAAGTCATTGGAGGATTTCAATTCTCTAGCCATAAGTCTGATGATGAGTGGCGAGAATTTGGCATCAATCATTTTGTAGTGCCTCAAGTACTTATTTCGAATATTAATCAGACTACTTACCTGACTTATACAGTGGAAAGAGCCAATTTTGATATTGAAGCATTCAAAGAGGTAGTCGCTTTCTTTGAAGAGGCGCACATTGGACAAGATGATCAAGATGAAACATTAGGAAATATCTTACGAATGGAAGATATTTACGTTGATGAGTGGAAAGAACTGGTTAGAGATGCGATTGCTCAGCTTGATGAAACTAAAAAAATTGTGCTTGCAAGACGTCGTATGATCAAATTTGATAAGCCAATTAGTATACCTTACGTGCTTAATCGCGCACTACAAAATGAAAAAAATAGCTATTTATTTATTTTAGAGTCCAACCAATCTGTATTCTTTTCACAAACACCAGAACAACTTCTTAAGGTAGAAGATGGTGTTTTATCTACGAAAGCAGTAGCTGGTACGATTAAACGATCTAACGACACTGAAGAAGATGAAAAAAATATACAAGCATTTTTAAAGGATAAAAAGAATTTAGGTGAACATGATTTTGTAGTTAGAAGTATTCTAGATGATATCACACCTTACGTTGATCATATTGAATATAATCATACACCGAATATTTTAAAAAATGACCATTTATATCATTTATATACGCAAATACAAGGTCAGTTAAAAAACAATTCATTTATTGGGTTAATAGACGACATGCATCCTACACCAGCGTTAGGTGGCTATCCTAAAGATGAAGCACTCAAATTTATTGAAAAAAATGAGTTTGGAACGCGTGGTTTATATGGTGCACCGGTTGGCTATATTGACATGAATGATGATTGTGAGTTTATTGTAGCCATACGCTCAATGTTAATGAAACAAAATCAAACGACGTTATTTGCAGGATGCGGAATTGTAAAAGATTCTGATCCAGATAGCGAATTAGCTGAAACAGCGGTTAAATTTTCACCAATGATGAATGCTTTAGGAGTAGTGGATAAGAATGAATCATAACGAAGCATTAACTAAACAAGTATATACCTTTGCATCTGAGTTATATGCCTATGGTGTACGAGAAGTAGTCATTAGTCCCGGCTCAAGATCTACACCACTAGCAATTGCGTTTGAGGCACATCCCAACATTAAGACTTGGGTACACCCAGACGAACGTAGTGCGGCATTTTTTGCTTTAGGTTTAATAAAAGGGAGCGAACGACCTGTAGCGATTTTATGTACTTCAGGTACTGCAGCAGCGAATTATACGCCAGCAATTGCAGAGAGCCAAATCAGTCGTATACCTTTAATCGTGTTAACAAGTGATCGTCCTCATGAATTAAGAAGTGTAGGCGCACCTCAAGCGATTAATCAAGTGAATATGTTTGCAAATTATGTTAATTTTCAATTTGATATGCCTGTCGCTGATGGTACTGAATACATGTTAGATGCCATTTATTACCAAATGCAGATTGCAAGCCAATATTTATATGGTCCTCATAGAGGTCCAATTCACTTTAACTTACCATTTAGAGAGCCATTAACGCCTAATCTTGAAAGACAAGAATGGTTGACGTCTTATACTAAAAAGTTACCGCATTATCAAAAAAATATTAATGTTCAAGATATCAGTCATATTTTAAAAGAGAAAAAAGGATTGATTATTGTCGGTGACATGCAACATCAAGCAGTTGATCAAATTCTTACATATGCAACGGTGCACGATTTACCTATACTTGCTGACCCATTGAGTCAGTTACGTAAGTATAATCATCCTAATGTGATAACGACGTATGACTTATATTTTCGTGCAGGGCTTGATTTAGATGTTGATTTTGTTATTAGAGTTGGGAAACCAGTTATCTCTAAAAAGTTAAATCAATGGCTTAAACATACGAATGCCTATCAAATACTTGTTCAAAATAATGACAAGATAGATGTTTTTCCAACACCACCGAGTGTGTCTTATGAAATATCTGCAAATGATTTCTTCAGAAACCTTATTGAAGAATCAGCAGTTGAACGTAACGATTGGATAGAAATGTGGCGAACACTTGAATCTCAAGCGAGACATCATATCGATAAACATATGTCACATGCGACTGATGAAGCGGCATTTGTAAAAACAGTCATTGATAAACTGACTAAAGAAGATGCTATTTTTGTAAGTAATAGTATGCCAGTTCGTGACGTAGATAATTTACTTTACAATAGTGAAGTTGAAGTATACGCAAATCGTGGCGCAAATGGTATTGATGGTGTTGTGTCTACAGCTGTTGGCATGGCTGTACATAAGAAAATAACGTTATTGATAGGTGACTTAGCGTTTTATCATGATATGAACGGTCTTTTAATGGCAAAAATTAACAACATTCATTTAAATATTGTATTGCTAAACAATGATGGTGGCGGTATATTCTCATATCTTCCACAGAAGGCGTCTGCAGAAGCTTATTTTGAAAGATTGTTTGGCACGCCAACTGGATTGAATTTTGAATATACAGCGCTACTTTATGATTTTTCATTCAAACGCTTTAATTCGGTAGCAGATTTCACTCATGAAAAGCTGTCACACATGCATTCACATATTTATGAGTTGGTAACGAATAGAGATGACAATATGTCGCAACATCAAATTCTATATAAGAAATTGAGTGGTATTCTGAATGTTACATTATAACTTTTATCAGTCAAAACAAGAGACAAATCAATTATTAGTACTTTTACATGGCTTTATAAGTGATAGTCGTACGTTTGATGCGCACGTGGATCCATTGTTACAAGAGGTTAATGTGTTAACCGTTGATTTACCAGGCCATGGCCAAGATCATTCCTCAATGGATGTAACATGGGATTTTCCATTTCTTGCGAAGCAATTGGATGAAATATTAGACATGTATGAATCTTATAAAGTCACGTTATTAGGCTATTCAATGGGTGGTAGGGTAGCACTATACTATGCACTGTATGGTAAACACGCAATTAACAAATTGATTCTTGAAAGTAGTTCACCAGGAATTAGAGAAGAAAATAATCGTTATGAGCGACAACAAATAGATGCTGCTAGAGCGAAAGTGTTAGAAATAGCAGGATTAGAAGTCTTTGTAAATGATTGGGAAAAATTACCGCTATTCTATACACAACAACATTTGGATAAAGCGCAAAAGACAGCTATGCGTGACATGCGTATGGCTCAAGACCCTTATAAATTGGCAAAGGCATTACGTGATTACGGTACAGGGCATATGCCTAACCTATGGGATCAAATCAGTCGAATTCAAATACCGTGCTTTATATTAACAGGTGAATTAGACCAAAAATTTGTGAAGACTGGACAAGCTATGAACAAAGATATGCACTATAGCCAAGTCCATACCTTTTCCAATGTAGGTCATACAATTCATGTGGAAGATAAAGCGGAATTTGATACAATAGTATTAGGTTTTTTAAAGGAGGAGCAAAATGACTAGACAGTGGGAAACACTTAGAGAATATGATGAAATAAAATATGAATTTTATGAAGGTATTGCGAAAGTAACAATTAGTCGTCCAGAAGTGAGAAATGCTTTTACACCAAAAACGGTTGCTGAGATGATTGATGCTTTCAGTCGCGCACGTGATGATCAAAATATTTCTGTAATCATCTTAACTGGCGAAGGTGACAAAGCCTTTTGTTCAGGCGGTGACCAAAAGAAACGTGGGCATGGTGGCTATGTAGGTGAAGACCAAATTCCTCGTTTAAATGTATTAGATTTACAACGTTTAATCCGTGTCATTCCTAAACCAGTAATCGCAATGGTTAGAGGTTATGCAATCGGTGGTGGTAACGTATTAAATGTAGTATGTGACTTAACAATCGCTGCTGACAATGCTATTTTCGGACAAACAGGTCCTAAAGTAGGTTCATTTGATGCTGGTTATGGTTCTGGCTACTTAGCAAGAATCGTTGGCCATAAAAAAGCGCGTGAAATTTGGTACTTATGTCGCCAATACAATGCACAAGAAGCTTTAGACATGGGCTTAGTTAATACAGTTGTACCATTAGACCAAGTTGAAGATGAAACGGTTAAATGGTGTAAAGATATTATGAAACATTCTCCAACAGCTTTACGTTTCTTAAAAGCTGCTATGAATGCTGATACGGATGGCTTAGCTGGCTTACAACAAATGGCTGGAGATGCTACATTACTTTACTATACTACGGATGAAGCGAAAGAAGGTCGTGACGCGTTTAAAGAAAAACGTGATCCAGACTTCGATCAATTCCCTAAATTCCCATAAACCGGTTAATGATAATACAACTATAAATATAATTAAAGGACACTTGTATAGTGATAAACTGATAAACAGTTTAATCGCTATTAACAAGTGTCCTTTTAAATTAAGGTATCAATTATAATATTTTTTTAAAAATAATTCTAATCGACGCATACCTTCTTTCAAGACATCCATATCGTAAGCATAAGAAATGCGGATATAACCTTTACCCATATCGGTAAATGAAGACCCAGGCACCATTGCTACGTGGGCTTCTTCAAGCACTTTTACGCAAAAGTCAAAATCATTAGACGTAAACTGTCGAATACTTGGGAATATATAGAACGCACCTTCTGGTTGAGCATCAAGTTCAAAACCTAATTCTGTTAGTTTACTGACCAGATAGTCACGACGCTCGATATAGGCTTGGTTCATATATTGAGGTGCATCTAATCCTTCATTGAGTGCGGCAATGCAAGCAATTTGTGAAGGGACATTTGCACAAATGCAATTATAGGCATGCATAAATGTTAGCTTTTCAATTAAATATTCAGGCCCTAGTAAGAAGCCGATACGAATACCTGTAGCAGAATGAGATTTACTCAAACCACCAATAAGTAAAAGCTGATCGCGTATCTCTTCAAATTCTGCAAAGGAAACATGTTTACCTTTAAATGTATTTTCCGCATAAATTTCATCACTAATAATAAAAATTTCTTTATCTTTTAAATAATTTACAATGCTTTTAACTTCATTACGATCTAATATGACGCCCGTAGGATTCGTAGGGTAGTTCAACAAAATTGCTTTTGTCTTATCAGAGTAGTGTTGAGCAATTAATTCAGGCGTGATTTTAAATTCTGACTTTGTTGTATCTATATATACAGGGTGCCCACCTAAAGTCTCTACTAATGGAATATAACCAGCGTAAATAGGCCCTGGAATTAATATTTCGTCACCAGGTTCGATAATACTACGTAATGAAGTATCAAGTGCTTCACTTGCACCATTCGTAACAATAATTTCTTCTTCACTATAAAAGAAACCGTATTTATTGTTGAAATAGTTACGAATTGCCTGACGTGTTTCAGGTAATCCTTTATTATGTGAGTAACTCGTTTTATCTTCTTGTATTGCAGTGATATAGGCCGCTTTCACCACCTCTGGCATAGGAAAGTCGGGTTGACCAATCGTTAAATTGACGCAATCATCAATATCCTTCATACGATTAGAGAACTGACGAATACTTGGTGCCCTTAAAAATTTAGCATTTGAATTTAAAGTTAATTTCAT
Organism: Staphylococcus sp. GDX8P54P; assembly: GCF_017893165.1. Lineage (NCBI taxonomy): Bacteria > Bacillati > Bacillota > Bacilli > Caryophanales > Staphylococcaceae > Staphylococcus > Staphylococcus sp. GDX8P54P. Next base: position 34,583 of record NZ_JAESMM010000009.1, on the reverse strand, counting down.
TTTTACACCTCAAAAAACCAAATTATAGTAACCGTACTTGTTACTATAAATTTTTAGAATAATCTTATAATAACACATTTTAGCTACCATAATTTGGTAAGTATTGGTTTATATGATTTTGTCATTATCCTTTAAATGAAGAAGGTTTCTTCAAATTGATTAAAGGATTAGTCCATTTACAAACAAAATTCGTTGATAGTAAATAAACAATCACGATTGAGATTATAAATAAATAGCCATAAGTAAGAACGGACGTATGAGACTTAAATGGATATATTTCATAACCTCTAACGATACCTATAACTAGTCCATGGAGTAAATAGATATACATCGTACGATTGCCAATATAAGTATAGAAACGTTTAGTCGTACTCATTAAATTAAGAAATGAGTACATAGTTACAAATATGATGAAGTAAAGTAATAAACGTTTTAAGGGACTATATACATCTTCGTTATTATTTTCGAGAGAAGTGTAAGGACTGCTACCTAAGAGCCAATCTGAATTGATTGGATGGATGTAATAAACGATGAAAAATATGATAAGTACCATAATTGAAAATACGTTTATTTTTTTATTACGCAATAGTTTTGTATGTGAACGTGTTGTTAAATAGCCAACATAGAATATTGGGAAAAATACAATTGTTCTAGAAATACTCATATAACCATCGATATCGTCAGAAAAACCAGCAAGTATTGAAATGATTAATGCGATAGGTAACACATAGTATGCTTTGTATCGACGTACAATAACAAGTATGACGTGAAAACTAAATAATGTAAGTAAAAACCATAAAGCAAATACTGGATTAAATGGATCCATTTGTATCGCGTCACTTTTACCAGTTAAAAAATAATAAATTGAGAAAAAGGCATAAAATATCGCATATGGTGCAAGTAACTTTTTAGCTACATTCTCTAAATAATGTGGTTTATCCAAATGTTTGGCAAAGTATCCAGAGATAAATAAAAATGATGGCATATGGAAACTATAAATCAGTAAATATAATGCAGATAACGATTTACTTTCAGAAGTATAGGGTTGAATCATATGACCGAACACGACTAAAAAGATGAGGATGGCTCGAGCGTTATCGAAAAAGTAATCTCTTTTTGTATCAATGGACATACGATTGTCTCCTTTTTTATTAATAACTGTATCTAATTTAGTATATTTCGATACTTCAATGCAACAATTTAGAAAAAATGTTGATTATTAAATAAGCCTTAGATATATACATTTTATTTGATTTTAAGATAATTATTTCAAATATGAATATTATTTTTTGAATAGGGAAGAGGAAGTTAATAAGCCAAAGGAGAGGATTACCATTAATATATTAAAAAATACGTTTAAATTGTTACATCCAATGGTAGGTGGGAGTATCATTGGTCGAGTCATAGCGAAAGAATCAAAAGAGGATTATAACCAATTTAGAAAGCCACCATTTTCACCGCCTACAAAAGCTTTTCCAATTGTTTGGCCAATCTTATATGTACTCATGGGCGTTTCTTATTTACTCACTACGAAAAATAATGAACAGACGACTAAGATTAAAGTGACTCACTATAGTCAGTTAGCTTTAAATTATTTATGGTCAATACTTTACTTTAAAAAGAAAGTTAGAGGCATTGCCTTGATTGAAAGTATGATGTTATTTATCTCTGTCGTCGTTAATACAATTTCAATGTTTAAAATACATCGCATTGCAGGTTTATTACAAATTCCGTATGTCATGTGGTCTGCATTTGCAAGCTATTTAAATGCAGGTAATTATTTCCTTAATAAAGATAACCCGAATTATAAAAAACAATAGAAATGTCAGGCTCAAGCAATGTTTCGTTAAATTTCACGTTTGCCTCAACGGTGAGTTAAACTGAATGAAATTAAAATTGAATTATTGAGATATGTATTGTGACAAAATATTGAAAGTACATGACATATAAAAAAATCATAGTATAATAGTATTATCAATTACAAAAGTGGAGTAGAACAACAATGTATAATCAACTAGAAAAACTTATTACACTAACAAATAATGACCTGAATTTGGTTAACAGACGATTTGGACAACGCACGGACATTACAAATGATCAACTAGAATTATTGCGTATATTATATAGCTTTGATCGTTTATCACAATATGATTTGACGATGAAGATTAGCAGAGAACAATCTATTGTTTCTAGATGGATTAAGAAGTTAGTCCAGAAAGGCTATATCACAAGTCAACAATCACATGAAGATTTACGTTGCAAAGACTTATGTCTAACAGAAGAAGCGCGTAATTTAATTCAACAAATCAATACTGCAAGATGTGAATTAATAGAAGCACGTTGCCAATGTCTAAGTAAAGAGGAAATACAAAGTCTAAATCAGTTATTAGACAAACTGAATAGCCGTCATATATATATTTAAGAAAATAAGCCATAACATTTTAATGAATCTTGTTAGAAGATCATTTTAACGTTATGGCTTAATTTTATGAGCATAGCAGAAGAATGATTGTTTACATTATTAAGGCTGGGACAAAATCAAATGTCCCAGCCTCTACTTTTCTAGTTTTTTAACCATTCTATCTTCCAGTTATTTGAATGAAGAATGTCATTATTTAGTATAACTTGTGATATCGAAGTATTTACCAACTGCTTTAATCTCACTGTATAGTTGTTTTAAATATTGAGCGTTAATATTAGCCCAGTTAATATCAGTTGCATATTGATGCGTAGCAGGGTGATCTGGATTCCAACGCATTTTGTATAATGTATTTTGTCCAGCTTTAATATAGTCTTTGCCTATAAATTTAGCGCCACCAATAATAGCTTTAGATACTGAGTTCCAACCAGCTTGTTTAGCATACTTAATGCCACTGTATAGTGGATTAGCATCGTATGCAGCTATACCAAATACGTTGTGATATTTTGTAGCACTCTTAGTAGTAACGTAATTATTAACAATATTAGCACCTTTAGCTAATTGAGATTGACCATTACCTGTTTCAATTAACGCGTGTGCAACTAAGTAAATTTCATTAATACCTGAAGTGGCAGCTGCTTGACTGAATGCTTGTCCTTGATTCTCAAGTACACCTTTACCTTTAAGTAATTGGTTTAAACTTGCTACAGAAATGTTTTGTGGACGATCTAAACGTAAGAATTGATACTTAAGTGTTTCATCTTTAGCTAATCGTTCAGGATTCATCGCATTTTTAATTTCACTATAAGTAGCATTAGACCAACCATAACCGTTTCTTTGAACTTGTGGTGGTGCACCATAAGCATTTTGTTGAAGTGACACAGCTTGATTTAAAGTTCTATATGATTTTGAATACTTAACTAATTCTTTCTTCAAATCAGTATCTTTAATCCATACATACTTACCATTGCTTAATTTACCATAATACCAAGTTTTACCATTGATGACTTTACGGTTCGTTACTTGGAAAATTTGTTCATTAAATGCTTTTAATGAAGTTGCTTTTGCAGAGGTAGGATCATCATAATAAAAACCATTATAGTTATTAATAATGAATTCATATTGATACTTTTCACCATTATTTGATGATGTATTAGATGATGTTAAGTCATCTTTAGCAATCCAACCTGTTTTACCATTAACAGTACCATATAAGTATGATGTATTGCCTACAACAACAGATTTAGATACTTTAAATGATTGATTAGCTAAGTCTTTATTGTCTAAACGTTGTTGATTTGTACCCCATGCGATTGAGTAAAGACCATTATTTTTATTATTAATTTTGTATGTGCCTGATGTTTTTTGTTCAGAACTTGAATTTTGAATATTTAAGTCCTTAACATTAAACCAACCTAAAGGTGTATTTTGTGTAGTGTTTTGAAGTAACACATACGTATTACCATTAACTGTTTTTTCTTTAGAAACGTTGAAAGTACGATTTGCATATTTAGACGCATTTTTACCAGTTTTATCATAAACAGTTGCGTGTGCACCACTGTTATTTGCATTAACTTGAGCTACTTTAGACACTGTTTGTGTTGAAGATGTAGATGGTTTAGTAGTTGTTGTATTCACTGCAAACTTAGCATTTACTTTAGGTGCTTGTTGTACATCAGTTGATTTAATCCAACCCCAAATATTATTGATTACACCATGTAGGTATGTTTCATTTCCAACTTTAAGGTTATCAATTGATTTTAATTGTTTGCCACTAGATGGAACTGTAGCTTTAACTTGTTTAGCTGTTCCCCAAGGTGTGTCATAAATATTGGCATTACCTTTAATATTGTAATAAGTGGCAGTTGTCTTGGTAGGTGTTGAAGACTTAACGGTAATTTCTGAAGCCGGAATCCAACCTCGTGAAGTATTACCATTATAATCAGAAATTAAGTAATAATCTTTATTGTTTAACGTAGCTTTCTTAGTGATGTTATACGTCTTACCACCAAGCGTAGCATTTGCTTTTGCGTTCTTATCATAAACAGTTGTATATGATCCTTTATTCTTAGTAGAAACTTGGCCTAAAGTATTTTTAAGGTTAGACACTTTTAATGTGTTGTCTACTGATGGTGTTTTACTGCCTGATGTTGGTTTAGTTATATCAGTTAGGAATGCTTTGCTAACCCATCCATTTTTACCATTTAATGAACCAAATAAATAAGTGGATTGGCCTACTTGTTGTGATTTTGTTGCTTTAAATGGTGCAGTATTTGATTTAGAAACCGTTCCAGCTACTTGATTATAATTACCCCAAGGTACTGTATATAGTGTAGTACCAGATTTAATATTATATGATTGGTTAACTTTTACAGGTGATTTTACAGTGTTATAAATCGTTTCACCCTGTTTAACCCAACCGTATACTTTACCGCTATTATAGTCAGATACTAAATAGTATTTATCTTTGCCAAGTGTAGCGGATTTAGTAACAGATAGAGTGTTATGCACTTGATTTGTAGCTTTACCTTTAGCATCATAAACGGTTGTGTATAGACCACTATTATTTGTTTTAATTTGAGCTAGTCCAGTATTAGCATTAACAGTTAATTTAGGTGATGTAGTAGTTGAACCACTATTACTTGAGCCACCTTTATTTGTATTAGATGAACCGCTATTACTTGAAGTTGTACCCCAAGGTGCGACTTGACCCGTTTTGATTAAATATTTTTCATTAATTAAATCATATAATTCGTTATAAGAATAGTTATGATTTTGTAAATAAGCGTGTGGGTCTGAATGATCCGTGCCACCTAAGAAACGACTGATAGCATAGTGTGTCCATACAGTACCTTGACCGTCATTCTCAGCACTGTTAGGTTTTAAACCGTAATATTGTAATTGTGTTGCAGCATAATCTGCATAGTTATTCATTGACTTAGCAAATGAAACATAGTCATGTGTATGCACAATTTCAACATTGATGAAACGATTATTTGCTTGCGGACCTGCACCCCATGATAAGTAGTCAGTAGGGGCCGTTTCAATGATACGGTTGCCATCAACAAATGCATGAACAAATGCTGAATTGTAATTATTTTTCATATAATTAATTTCGCCATCAATTGTTGAATTATCATTAGCAGTATCATGAACTACAATACCTTCAGGTCGACCTACACCATTACGATAGCCATATTTAGGGAAGTATGATGAATAATTTTCTTCAATCTTAGGTGCTTGTAAGTTATTTGAGCGAATATAATTGTTAATTGATGAACTAACTTGTGGTTTATATTTTGGTAAAGATGATGTCGTTGCTCTAGCAGCATAACGTTTAACTGTTTTTACGGGTGTTGCTGAACCACCTTTGCCACCAACTGATCTAAATCCAGAATAACCTGATTGCGCGTTATTTGATGCTGACGTTTGAGTAGCATTCGTTGAAGCTTTTATTGAAGCTTTTGGCGTTGTTGTATTTTCAGAATTAGCTACGTTCGACGATTTAGCTTGCGCTATATTTGATTGCTTAGCATTTGTCGCGTTATCACTATAAGTACTAATGTTCTTAGTAGCCGTTTGTTTATGCTCTGTTTGTTGCTTTGATTGAGCTGCTTGATTAGATTGAGTTGGAGTAACAGTTGATTGATTTGTATTATTTTTATTTGATGAAGTTAAACGTGCTGTTTGTTGTGAACTTTCATCAATTGTATTGTTTTGGTTTTTAACATCTTGTGTAGCTTCTTGGTTTGTATTCGCAGACGTACGCTCATTTGTTTGTTGTTCAGATACTTCTGAAGCATTTACAGAAGCTTGTGATGTTTGATTATTCGTATTCACATTATTTTGCGTTTGATTCGTATTCTCTTTTTGGTCTACTTTGTTTAATGTTGATGCTTGTTGTTCATTGTTTTGAACTTTAGCTGACGTACTATTTGAATCTGCTGTATTTGTATTAGCTGTATTTTGTTTTTGTGCACCTTGTTGATTTTGTGATGACGTATCAACTGTATTTAAGTTATCTAATTTAGCATCGTATGTTTTACTTGCTGTAGCAACAGATGCTTTTACATTTTCAGGATTTTGATATGTTTGTACACCTGAAACATTTTGTGCTGAATTCGTTACTTCTTTTTTAGCCTGTTCAGCATTTTTTATATTTTGTTGATCATCAATCACATTATTTGTATTGGTAGAATTTTGATTCGTTTCAGCTGCATGTGCTTGTTGTGTTGTAAATGCAGCACCAAATAAAGTGATTGCAATCATGGAAGGAAATTTTAAATTAAACTTTTTGGTCATATTGTTACTCCTCGTTATTAGTATAGTTACAATTCCATTATAGTATTTTAAAATTTGCTATGATTTGATTTAACTTATTTGTAAACTAACTTTAATACTTTCTTACTTATATTAAACAAATTATGAATTTACTAAGGGGTTAGCGGGGTAGAATTAATAATTAAAAGCGCATTTATCAAATAGGTTAACGAAATTAAAGAGTCCGGGACAAAAATAATATAATGAAGCTATTTAGCAAATTCGCAGTAGCTGACTGAACTGAGAAGGCGCTTAAATTAAGCTTTTCTCAGTTCTAGTCATCCTTGCGGGGGTGGGACGACGAATTTAAAAGAATTTTGTCCCACTCCCGAATGTACCCTGTTTATATATTCTTATACATTTTGATATGATCGATATTTTCTTCAATAAAAATGGTGCCTGTTGACATATAACCTAGTTTCTCGTAAAAACCTTGTGCCTGTACTTGTGCATTTAATACTAATTGCTGATATCCTTGATCTTTCGCAAAACGTTCGATGGCGTGCATTAAAGTTTTACCATACCCATCTTTTCTATAATCTTTTAGAATAGCAACTCTTTCTACTTTAGCAGCGTCATTATACGGTCTAAATCTTGCACATGCAAATGGCATATGATTTGTATCATACCCTATAACATGTGTTGAACTTTCTTCAAATGAATCTAATTCATTTTCCAAAGGAACACCTTGTTCTTTTACAAATACTTCTTGTCTTATGTAAAAACAATCTGATAACATGTCTTTATTTTTTACGATTTCAAACATTTCAAAGCCCCCCTATAGATATAATTATTAAAAATTAAAAAAATTCAAATTAAAAAAATTATAAAGTTATTCTATCTGATTTATAAACAGAAAAAAACTCCTTTTTACAAACAATAAGTAAAAAGGAGTAGGAATATCGTTTTTATAGTGCTTCTTGGCGAACAATGGCACTATATTGCCAAAATATTCTCATTTGAGCAATATTCCAGTTATTCATGCCCATTGTGTAGCCTGAAGGTTTAAATATAGTAACATCAGTCACTTCTAATGCTGCCGCAATGAGATATTGAAGAGGTACGCTAATACTTTGCATTGTCTCGGTAATACCATTCTCATTGTAGACCCAGGAGAATGGTAAATCTGATTCAAAAACATCCACTTTATTGAAAATTTCAGGTAGGGCAAGAATATAACATGCGCCATTTACAATAGGGTTAATTGAATTCTCACCGTAGTAAACTAAAAGAGCTTCATAATTTTCGCGATGTTCGTGGTTTACGTAAAAGAACTCACTTCTGAATAAAGCCATGTCTTTGCTATGAATAATTTGTTGCTCTAAAACATTGAACATGCCGTTAATGTTAGCAGCTTTTTCATATGTTTTACGTGACATAGTATGTGATCCTCCCAATTAATATAATTGATTCGTTTGATTTTGGTTGTTATTAAATGAATCGGATTGATTTGTCTGATTATCATTGTTGGTTTGACTGTAATTATCGTTTTGCGTAGTACCCTGACTATTTTGGTCATAACCACCGTATGAATTAGAATTATCTGTTTCTGTTGACTGTGTTTCAGTTGTATTATCGTTACTTGCTGAATTATCAGTACTATCATCAGTAGAAGATGTATCTTTTTGATTATTTTTCAATAACGACTGATCAAGAGGTGTAAGTGGTACTAGTGTGCCGTAATGGTTAATTACACGTTGATCTAAGAAATCATCCTTATCTGTTATTTTAGATAGTCCTAAATCAGAACGCAATATATTTGAATATTTCATAATATTACTTACGCTCGGATTGTAATAGTAAATGTTTTGTAGGTAATCATCTTCACCTTTAAGTTGAGATGTTTTAAATTCAATATCATCAGATAAATACATAGATGCGAGTGATTTAATTTCAGAAGCGGTTAAATTGTGTTTGGCATTTTTCCCTACAATTTTTACTAAGTCATCTAATTTATCGTATGAATCTAAACTTTTAGCTTTTTGGAATAGCAGTTTAATTAAATCCATTTGTCTTTCGCCACGTTTTAAGTCAGAGTCATGGTGTCTTGTTCTTGCAACAGCTAACGCTTCGTCACCGTTCAGTTTTTGGTATCCTTTTTTTATTTTAATTCTACCGCTGTCGTCTGTATTTGGTTCATTTAAGTCATAAGGAACGTCGTAATAGATCCCACCAAGTTCATCTACTGCTTCAACAAACGCATCCATATTCACACGTACATAGTAATCAACTGGAACATTTAGAGTAGCTTCGACAGAATCCATTGCAGCTACAGGACCACCATAAGCATGTGCATGCGTTATTTTATCGTAATAACCAACTTTAGGAATGTAGCTAATCGTATCACGTGGGATACTCAGTAAGCGAATTTGACGTTTGTCAGGACTAAAGGTAGAAAGAATCATAGAATCTGTTCTAGAGTGTTCCGTAGTTTGGCCATTTTTTCGGCGACCTTCATTATCATCGATACCTAAGAATAAGATTGAAACGGCGTCTTTAGAAGGATTTACTTTACCTTCTCGAATGCTCGACTGACGTTTTGAATCAGTCTTATCATAAGAGTCTTGCATTGCACTTTCAGAAGTTTTGTACAAATTGATGATAAAAATTACAGGAACAACGATTAATACTAATGTGAGTAGCATCATAAAATATTTTAAAAATCGGTTCATAGCATTTGCTCCTATACATATTATCTTTTAAATGTGATTTTATAATTCGAAAAATAAACACAACTATGTGGTTATTTAAGAAAAATCATAAAAATCAAAGATAAAGTTTTTAGTTTTCGTAATTTGTTTATAGTCAAAGGTGTTAAAATGAATTGAATTTATGTGTTCTATACTCTCATAGCCTTAAATTGTATTACTTTTTGGAGAAAATTACAACTTTAATTTTAATACAAGATTTACATAATTAAAATAAAATTAAAAAAAGAGATTTCGGTGCATTAATTTATACTTTATCATACTAAAGTATGATGAATTTAAAAATGATGCGTGTATGATTAAAGAAAGATGAATTCAATGATGTTGTGTTATATAATATAAAATGTTGAATGAATAAAAAAATAATATAGATAGAATAGTTTTTGATTTAGACACGCTTCTATTTTAGATGTAAGAGGGACCTCATGAAAAATAACAAATTAAAAATTATAGCTTTTATTTTAGTATTAATCGTATTAGTGCTTCTCGTCATTTTATTTGTCGTTAAAGTAACTAATTACAGTGTTAAAGATAGTGCATATAATAATGTGAACGATAATAAGACTTATATTGAGCATAGAGATAAACACCACAAAAAGGCGCCTAAGTTAAAAACGGTTCAAGCGGATGATCTTAGTATTAAACAAATTAATACATATTTAAAGAATGTTCATTTTAATGGATCGATTACAGTTTTAAAAGATGGGAAATTAATGCTTGAGAAAGGCTACGGTTACCAAAATTTGAGTAGTAAGAAAAAGAACAACACAAATACGATGTATTTAATTGGCTCAGCACAAAAATTCACTACTGGCTTAATACTCAAGCATTTAGAATTATCAAACAAAATAAATATGAATGATTCTGTTACGAAATATCTACCTTGGTTCAAGACAAATAAAACCATTACTCTGAAAGATTTAATGTTACATAGAAGTGGTTTATATAAATTTAGTGCTAATCCAGATACTAAAAGTTTAGATGGAGCAGTACATGATATCCAAAGAAGAGGGATCAACACTAAGTATTATCATAAACATTTATATAATGATGCCAATTATTTAGTATTAGCACAGGTTATAGAATCAGTCACACATCAATCTTATGTAGAAAATTACTATAAATACTTAGCTGAACCTTATCACTTAGAACACAGTGCTTTCTTTAATGAGAAGCCTTTTAAAGAGAATATGGCTACGGGGTATAAAGTTAAAAATAATAAATTAAAAAAGATGAAACCTAATATTTTAGAGCAATACTATGGTGCTGGGAATTTATTTATGTCTACGCATGATATGGCTAGATTAGTTAATGACTTACAGCAAAATAATATTTTTAATCAAGCGGTAACAACCTCATTGCTTCAAGAAATTGGAAGTACTAAATACCCAGAGTCATATAGATATGGGTTCTATGCGACACCACAAGTCAATCGAATTAATGGTGTATTCTTTGGTCAAATATTTACTGTGTACTTTAATAAAGACTACATTATTGTATTGGCGACTAATAAAGTTGATAATGCTAAGCTATCCAATGAGTCGACGATTTCACATATTTACTATCAATTACTAGGTCAAAATATTTATGAAACGAAGTAAATAAAGTCGTGCATTTGAGGCAACATTAATCTATAGGGCTATATAATATTGATATTAGCTGGCTAGAGTGAGAAGACCTTTAAATTAAGATTGCTCAACTTTAGTTATCCTTATTGGAGAAGGATCTAATAATTGGAAGGACATAAAAATATTCCAAAAATAAATTGGGAGTGGAGAAACGAAATCGAATTGAAGTCGTTCTTCACTCCCTTAGTTTTTATTTAAGTGTGTTTTTGAATATGGAACGATAGTTATCATTTAAACTTGATGTAACTATTGTACAGTTTGGATATGGAGAATCAAAATCAACAACTGTAGCACCTCTAGTCAGTGTAGCTTGTAGTTCAATTTGTACATCGGCCAGATGTGTTTCATAACTTTCTGTGTCGAGTAGATAGAGTACAGTAAAGACGTCATATAATTTTAACCCTTGAGCAAAGTCCTTTTCTCTATAATGTTGAAAGAGTTGATAAAGCATTGCACTTGTTCGACTCATATGTTCGAATGACGCTAGATAGTCATGCGTTAATAAAGATTGTCGCGCTAAATCAAGGCCAATCATTGTGATAGGGAGGCCACTATTAAACACAATATGAGCTGCTTCAGGATCGCTATAAATATTAAATTCAGCAAGCGGTGTTACATTACCTCGTCCAGCGCTACCACCCATTAAGACAATTTCCTTAATAAAATCTTTAACTTCTGGAAATGTACTTATTAATAAAGCAATGTTCGTAAGTGGTCCTAGAGCAACGATTGTGATAGGGGTGTCTGTTTGTAAAAGGATATCTCTCATTGCAGTTATTGAATTAGTTGATGCTAATTGATTTATTGATATAGAAGGGAAGTCATAACCATCCATACCACTTTCTCCATGAACATGACTAGCATCAATAACCTTACTTATTAATGGTTTTGTAGCACCTCTATGAACAGGTACGTCACTGTTGAAGAAAGCTTTTAATTTTAGCGCATTTGCGGTCGTTTTTTCGATACCAACATTTCCGTTAACAGTAGATATCATTTTAACATCAAAAGATGGATGTAATAGGGCGACACTTAATGCAGCTGCATCATCAATACCTGGGTCTGTATCTATAATTAATGGTAAACGCATGATTGAATTCATCTCCTATATAATGATTGGTTTAATATAAAGATAACTTATCTAAGATAGTAAATGAAAGTATAAAGAAAGAACCTGTTTGAAACGCTAAGGCGTTTCATAACAGGTTCTTTTAGTGAGATAAATATTAAATTATAAGTGGTGAGAATGTCCACCTTGCATAACCCAATACGTACCAACAACAGTCACTAATGTGATGATAATCGCAAAGATAACTTTGAACGATTGTACTTGACCATCTTTACCTTCAGTTAAGTGCATGAACATTAATAATTGAACTGCAGCTTGAATAAATGCAAAGCCAAAGATGATTGTTGTTTTAGCATGGAATGTCATGTTTGTGTATAGAGTTACGAAAACTGCTAATAACGTCAAGACGATTGAGGCTATAAAGCCAACTGTATGTTTTACGATTGTATTCATCCGCTATACACCATCCCTATCATATATACGGCAGTAAAGATGAAGATCCAAACAACATCTAAGAAGTGCCAGTATAAACTTACGATAAATAATTTTGGAGCATTGTATTTATTAAGACCACGTGTAGCTACTTGGATTAATAAACAAATGATCCAACCAATACCTAATGATACGTGGGCACCATGTGTACCTAATAGGATGAAGAAACTAGACCAATATGATCCAATTTGTGGTGTTACACCTTCAGAAACATAGTGAGCGAATTCGTAAATTTCGAATCCAACGAACACTAAACCTAAAAGTACTGTAAGAATCATCCAAAACATCATTAAGTTTTGTTTTTCTTTACGCATGTAATAAATTGCAATACCACATGTGTAAGAACTGATTAATAAGGCAAATGTCATAATTAATACAAGCGGTAACTCGAATAATTCAGTTGTCATTTTGCCTGCGTAATCGCCACCATGTTGCAACGTTAATAACGTTGCAAATAAGGTACCGAATAACGAGAATTCGGCTGTAAGGAAAATCCAGAAGCCAAGTTTATTTAATTGACCTTCGTGCGTACGTGAATCAACAGTATTTGTATCATGACTCATGACCTACAGCCTCCCTTTCTTTAATACGAGCTTCTCTTAAGCGAGCTTCATTTTCAGCAACTTCAGAAGCAGGGATATGATAACCATGATCTTGAACGAAACTTTGGTAAACTAATGAACCAAGAATACCTACTAAACAAATTATAGCAGGGACGATCGTTTCAAAGATTAAGAAGAAACCACCTAATAACATGAATATACCCATAAACACACCAGTATGTGTATTGTTTGGCATATGAATGTCTTTATAGTTATGGTTATCTAAATAATGACGACCATGTTCTTTCATATCAACAAATGTATCATAGTCATTCCAATCTGGAGTGATAGCAAAGTTGTATTTAGGTGGAATTGCAGAAGCAGTTGACCACTCTAAAGTACGTCCAAGACCATCCCAGTTATCTCCAGTAGCTTCACGTGGAGCTTTGATATGACTGTATACGATGCTTGCTACTAAGAATAGGAAACCAACAGCCATTAATAATGCACCAATAGTTGAGATTACGTTTAATAACCACCAACCATCAGAAGGCATGTAAGTGTATAAACGACGAGGCATTCCGTCTAATCCAAGAATGAATTGTGGTAAGAAACATACGTTAAATCCAATCATGAATAACCAGAAACACCATGCATTTAATTTTTCGTTTAATTTGTAACCCATCATCTTAGGATACCAGAAGATTAAACCAGCTAGGCAGGCAAATACTACACCAGTAACCAATGTATAGTGGAAGTGAGCTACTAAGAAATAAGTATTATGATATTGATAGTCAGCTGATGCCATCGCTAACATTACACCAGTAACCCCACCTAATAAGAAGTTAGGGATGAAGGCTAATGAGAATAGCATAGGTGACTCGAACGTAATACGTCCTTTATACAATGTTAATAACCAGTTGAAGAGTTTAACTCCGGTAGGTACACCGATTAACATTGTTGAAATTGAGAAGAATGAGTTGATTAACGCACCATTACCCATTGTGAAGAAATGGTGAACCCAAACTAAGAAACTTAAGAATGCGATACCAGCAGTTGCCCACACCATGCTTTGGTGACCGAATAAACGTTTACGAGCAAATGTTGGAATAATTTCAGAGTAAATACCAAATGCAGGCAAGATAACGATATAAACCTCAGGGTGCCCCCATACCCAGAAGAAGTTTGCCCATAACATTGGCATACCGCCATCAGCAACTGTAAAGAATGCAGTTCCAAAAATGCGGTCAGCTGTCATTAATGCAAGTACAATTGTGAATACTGGGAACGCAAGAATTACGATTAAAGTCGTAATAAATGTAGTTACAGTAAACATTGGCATTTGCATGAATTTCATTGTTGGTGTTTTACATCTAAGTATTGTTACAAAGAAGTTAATACCAGTCATTAATGTACCAATACCTGAAATCTGTATAGCGATTAGGTAATAGTTAACACCTGGGCCTGGACTAAATTCACCAGCTAATGGTGCATAGTTTGTCCAACCAGCTGCTGGTGATCCACCAATAATGAATGAAAGGTTGAATAAAATCATACCAACAAAGAATAACCAGAAACTAATGTTATTCATAACTGGGAACGCCACATCACGAGCCCCAATTTGTAGTGGAACAACTACGTTCCATAAACCAAAAATGAATGGCATAGCCATAAAGATAATCATGATAACGCCGTGCGTACTGAAGATTTCGTTATAGTGATTTGATTCCAAGAAAGTATTATCTGGAATTGTTAATTGTGTACGTAAAAGTAACGCATCAATACCACCACGGACGAACATAAGTACAGCACAAATTAAATACATTAAACCGATTTTTTTATGGTCTACGGATGTGAACCATTCTTTGTAAAGATATTTCCATAACTTAAAGTAAGTAATTACTGCAATTAAACCAATAACTAGGAATGGCGCACCGATTTGTGCCATTGTAATCATCCAGTTACCTTTAACGAGTAATTGATCCCATGGAAAATTCATTAATGTCCACCTCCATGATCATTGTCTGCTTTGCTACCAAATTTAGACGCATTTTCGTCTTTCGCGCTTTTACTGATTTTTTCCATTTCCTTAGCGTTATGATCCTCTTCTTTCTTGAATTCATTATCATAAGGATCATTGTTACCAAGAATCATAGGTTTCATACCATGACGCTTATAGTTAGCGTTAGTGATTTGAACCTTACGAGCTGGTTTCTGTGGTTTATCAGTAACATCTTTGTACAAGTCTTCTTCAGCTACAAAGTTAGGATCTTTTTGAACATAATTATAACGTTTGTAAGCGTAGAAAATGTACTCTGGATCAGCTGCAGGGTCAACGAATGCCATATGCGTACCATTGAATGTCAATTCTTTATTAGGTGTACTTGGTAAGAGTTGTTTATCAAACTCATCTTGGCTAAGTGTTTTCTTGCTCTTAGCATCTTTAACCCAAGAATCGAATTCACTTTGGTCTACAGAGTGAACTTTAAACGTTTGGCGAGAGAAACCTTCACCATTGAAGTTAGAGTTACGTCCTCTGAAAGTACCTGTTTCATCGGCTTGTAAAGTCCAATTCATTGTCATGCCAGTCATGGCATATTTTTGACCACCTAATTGAGGAATCCAGAAACTTGTCATCGTATCCATAGCTTGCAATTTGAAGACTACAGGACGATTTTTAGGAATAGTTAATGTATTCACTGTTTCTACTTTTTGTTCTGGATAAGCAAAGAACCATTTGTATCCAGCACTTACTGCATATACAACCATTGGATCTTCCTTACTTTCTGGTGGTTTCTCATAATCGTATAAAGTTTTAACTGTTGGAATAGCTAAAGCAATAACGATAATGATAGGTACCACAAACCAAATTGTTTCAATTAAAGAATTGTGGTGCATCTTACCAGTTTCGCTGTTTTTATTGTAGCTATACTTGAAAATAAAAATAGCGAACATGGTAAGTACAACAGCAACAATAACAAGCATGAAGACGATTGAATAAATAATCAGGAACTTCTGACTACTTGCTACTGGCCCTTTTGCATTAAATACTTCTACATTCGAACAACCACTAAGTAAAATTAGCGTGCCGAACATTAGAAGCAAAGACTTAAATTTTGACACTTTTTTGACCTCCTAATACTACAAATGTAGGGCTTATCATTAATTTTAGTTTATTACGCGATATTTACAAGTACTTATCCAAAAAAAATTATAATTATATATAGGAAACAACTAGCAACAATAGGAATGACGGGGAATGTAAGATTTGTTAAAATTATGTGTCTATTCTGTGAAAAATGACAAAATTAAGTGAAATACGCATATAGTTGAGAAACGTTATCATTTTCAGTGTTTTCAAGGGTTTTAGACATAAAAAAAGATGAGACATTTCATCTCATCTCAAAATTGTCATCATTACTTAACTTCTATGTATCGCGTAGAAGTTTCTTTAGCTCCATCTGAATCAATGACGTTATATTTGACTTTATATTTACCTACTTTAGAAGTATCAACATGACCATCAACAGTAATTTTATGCGTTAAATCGCCATCTTCTTTATCATAGGCGCTAATTCCATTAAGTAGATTATAGTTTTGGCCTTTTTCAATTACAATATCATTCACGCCTCTAAGTTCAGGAGAGTGGTTTGTAGTAGCTTCTGCACTTAAGTTGGGGGTAACTAGAGTTGCGGAGACGCCTAGCGCTGAAAGTGACTGGATTAGTTTATTCATTAAGTTAACCTCCGTTAAAATAAAGTCATTGAGTAATTTAATTAAACTATACAATATATTCTGACAATAAACATCATACTATAGTCTTAATATATCGTATTATTTTACGAATTTAAATAATAAGAAGAAAAATATATATTAAGATTATGTAAAATGAACATTTTGTGAATTTGATTACATTTGATTTAAAAAATTTAAATTTTGGAATAGAATGAATTAAGAAATGGTTTGAAATATTTAACTAAATGGGAGTGACTTTTCATGTTAAATGAAAAAGAAAAAGGCATTATTAAAGAAACAGTACCAGTATTACAAGACAAAGGCACTGAGATTACATCATATTTTTACAATAGAATGTTCAACCAACATCCAGAATTGAAAAATATGTTTAACCAAACGAACCAACAGAAGGGGTTCCAATCAACTGCATTAGCACAAAGTGTTTTAGCAGCAGCAGTGAATATTGATAATTTAGGTAATATCATGCCGGTTGTTAAAGAAATTGCGTATAAACATTGTGCTTTACAAGTTCCACCTGCAGGTTACGATATTGTCGGAGAAAATTTAATCGAGGCAATTAAAGCTGTTGTAGGTCTTGAAGATGATCATCCTATTATTCAAACTTGGAAAAAAGCTTACCAAGAGATTGCTGATGTGTTTATTCAAGTAGAAAAAGATATTTATGCTGAAATGCTTTGGGATGGATTTAAACCTTTTGAAATCGAAAAAATTGAACAATTGTCTTCAGATATTAAAGCATTCACAGTTAAATCTACTGAATATGATTTAAGTCAATTCACACCGGGTGAATATATCACTGTTGACGTAAGTAGTGAAAAATTACCTTATCGCGCAAAACGTCATTACTCAATCGTATCAGGAGAAAAAGAACGTTTAACATTTGCTGTTAAACGTGATGTAACTACTAATCATGAAGGTGAAGTTTCAACAATCTTACACGATGAATTAAAAGAAGGGGACACAATTAACTTGTCTGCTCCAGTTGGTCCATTTGCAGTTTCAAATCCTGAAAAACCACAACTATTTATTGGTGCAGGTATCGGTGTTACACCTCTAGTTTCTATGTTTGATGAAGTAGTAGCTAAAGACAGTAAAGCTCAATTTGTTCAAGTTACTGGAGACATTAACGATACACCGTTCACTTCACATTTAGAAGCTATTAGCCAAAAATCAGACAAAGCAAATTATGAACTTTATGATAGAGAAAAAAATGGCTATTTAACTAAAGACTATCTTGAAAACTATTTAAGCAATGATACTGAAGTATATGTATGTGGCGGTGCTAAGTTCATTCAATCTGTAATTGAAGTATTAAAAGCATTAGATGTTGATCAAAGTCACATCCATTATGAAACATTCGTACCAAAATTAAGCGTTACAGTTTAATAAGAATAATGGATGTTAAGATATGCTACATTACTGGATTAATGCAAGACGTATAATCATTTTATAGTGTAGTTTCTAATATATAAGGCACCTCTTTAATTTAGTGTTGAAATGTTTACTAAATTATATGAGTGTGCCTTAATTTTTTAAAAGAATTTCAATGTAAAATTACATATCAATACAAAGTATTTTGGCGAGACGCTTGCGTTAATTATTATTGAACATAAGTGCAACTGCACTTGCATAAATAGTTCTAAGATAGATTACGAAACAGAGTTGCGTAGACTCCTAGGCAAGCATCACAACAGAATGAGTAAATGTTCATCTAAGTATTTCTTTAGAGGTCTACAGGCTGAAGCTATCCCATAAGAAGGGCCCCAACACAGAGAAACTGAGTTAATCAGTTTCTACAAGCAAAGCACGTTGGGCAAGCAAGCCAACAATACTCCGTATTGTAAATAAAGAAACCAGTAAATGCGTTTGTTAAAACGCATTTACTGGCTATTTTTCTAGGAATGATGTCCTAGCCATTTCAATTTAATTATTCTAATAACATAAGACTTAAATCAAAGTGAAGCCTTCTTATTCAATGCCACGACGCATTTTTTCAGCTAATAATGTGTTGTTAAGCACCATAGTGATTGTTAATGGGCCAACACCACCTGGAACTGGTGTGATTGCTCCAGCAATTTCTTTAACTTCTTCAAACTCTACGTCACCTTTTAATTTACCATTTTCATCAGGCGTATTACCAACATCAACAATAACTGCGCCTTCTTTAACATCATCTTTAGTAACTAAGCCTGGTTGACCTACAGCACTAACAATGACATCAGCGTCTTTTAAATGACTATGCATGTCTTTAGTACGTGAATGTAAGATAGTTACAGTAGCGTTAGCTTGTAATAATAATTTAGATACTGGTTGACCAACAATATGGCTACGGCCAATTACAACCGCATTTTTACCTTCTAAATCAATATCAGCATGTTTAAGAATTTCCATAATACCTAATGGTGTACATGGAACAAAAGTTTGCTCATCAATATATAATTTACCGATATTTGAAGGGTGGAAGCCATCAACGTCTTTTTCAGGATTAATCGCTTCTAAGATTTTTTGTTCACTTACTTGTTTAGGAAGTGGTACTTGAACTAGAATACCGCTAACTGAATCATCATTGTTTAAACGATCTAATTCTTTTAATACATCCTCTTCAGAAGTATCTTCCTCTAAATGAACAATTTCAGAAATCATGCCGATTTTTTCAGCAGCTTTCTTTTTAGAGTTTACATAGCTTTGACTTGCACCATCATTACCAACTAAGATAACTGATAATTTTGGTGTATAACCTTTTTCTTTTAATGCTTCGACTTGATTTTGTAAACCTTGTCTATAGTCCTTAGAAATTTGTTTCCCATCTAAAATTTTTGCAACCACAAAAAATTCCTCCTTGTTTGTTTTAATCATAACTATACCTTAACTTTAAAACTGTATTCTCGTCAATTAATAGCCAAAAGACGTAAATTAAAGATAAAAATTAAGTTAAAGTTCGATTTTTAATTGAAAAAGCATCGCATGATTGTTATGCTATATCTGTAATATACAACTAATCGTATCTAAATTTCAAACTTTTGAAAGGGTGTACAACGTGAAAGTAGCGGTAATTATGGGTAGTTCTTCAGATTGGAAGATTATGCAAGAAAGTTGTGCGATGTTAGACGAATTCGAAATACCGTACGATAAGAAAGTGGTTTCGGCACATCGTACGCCAAAATTAATGTATGAATTTGCCAGTCAAGCACAGAAAAATGGCTATGATGTCATTATTGCTGGAGCAGGTGGCGCAGCGCATTTACCGGGAATGGTTGCATCAATGACAACATTACCTGTGATAGGTGTACCAATAGAATCGAAAAGTTTAAAAGGACTGGATTCATTATTATCAATTGTTCAAATGCCTGGTGGTATTCCAGTAGCTACAACTGCAATTGGAACGTCAGGTGCTAAAAATGCTGGCATATTGGCTGCAAGAATATTAAGTATTGGCAACGAAACAGTTCGTCATCATTTAGAACAATATGAGCAAAGTCTAGTAGATAAAGTTGGTGAAATGCAAAATGAACTTCAATAAATTAAAGTTCGGTGACACGATTGGCATTATTGGTGGTGGTCAATTAGGTAAGATGATGGCTCAATCAGCACAGAAAATGGGTTTCAAAGTTATTTGTTTAGATCCTAACCCTGACAGCCCATGTAAACCTGTCGCTCACGAATTTATCACTGCTGCTTACGATGATGAAAAAGCGTTACATGAACTTGGCGAAAAATCTGATGTCATTACTTATGAGTTTGAAAATATTTCTGCTGAGCAACTTAATCGCTTAACGCAACAATTCAATATTCCTCAAGGCTATCAAGCAATTCAATTATTGCAAGACCGATTGACTGAAAAACAAACATTAGAACAAGCTGGTTCTAAAATCGTTCCATTTTTATCTATAAAAAGTGAAGAAGATTTAAATGATGCTATTCATACCTTAGGCTATCCATTTATAGTCAAAACGCGATTTGGTGGATATGACGGCAAAGGACAAGTCTTAGTTAAAGATGAAACAGCGCTCCAAGAAGCTAGAGCACTTATTACGAATCAAGAGTGTGTAGCAGAACAATATCTTGATATTTCACTTGAAGTTTCGTTAACAGTTACAATCGGCAATCACAAACAAATTACGTACTTCCCACTACAAGAGAACGAACATCGTAATCAGATTTTGTTTAAAACCATTGTGCCTGCGCGAACTGACAAGGAACAAGAAGCTAGAAATGAAGTGAATAAGATTATTGATCAAGTTCATTTCGTAGGTACATTCACAGTTGAATTCTTTATTGATAAATCAAATCATTTGTATGTAAATGAGATCGCACCACGTCCACACAATTCAGGACATTATTCTATTGAAGCCTGTGATTATTCACAATTTGATACGCATATTCTTGCTGTTACAGGTCAAAAGCTACCAGAACAAATCGAAATCTTAAAACCAGCAGTCATGATGAATTTGTTAGGACGAGACTTAGATTTATTAGAAGAACAGTTTTCAAGTCATCCTGAATGGCATGTGCACATTTATGGCAAATCAGAACGCAAGCCTGACCGTAAAATGGGACATATGACCATTTTGACGAATGATTTAAATGAAACTGAGAAAGACATGCTCAAACAGTTTGAAGGGAGAGAATAGTTAATGACGCTATTATATGAAGGGAAAGCGAAAAGAATTTTCTCAACAGACAAAGAAGGTCAATTGAGAGTTGAGTATAAAGATGAAGTTACGGCTGGTAATGGTGCAAAAAAAGACAAAATGGAAGGTAAAGGCCGATTAAATAATCAAATTACCGCTATAATATTCGACTATTTAGCCCAACATGGAATTAAAAGTCACTTTATTAAACAACTTTCAGAAACGGAACAATTAGTCGAAGCAGTGACTATTATCCCATTAGAAGTGGTGGTTCGTAACATTGCAACAGGCTCAATAACCAAACGCTTAGGTTTTAATAAAGGGCATGAATTTGAAGCGCCTTTAGTTGAATTTTTCTATAAAAATGATGACTTGAACGATCCTTTAATTACAGATGATCATGTGAAACTGCTAAATATTGCGAATGATAGTGAAATTGAAATATTGAAAACAATGGCGAAAGATATCAATAAAGTATTAATGGAGCTTATGAATGAAATGGATTTAAGATTGGTGGATTTCAAAATCGAATTTGGTAAGACATCTGACGGTAAAATCTTACTAGCTGATGAAATTTCTCCTGATACATGTCGTATTTGGGATAAACATTCTGACACTAACTTTGACAAAGATGTCTATCGAAATGATACAGGTTCACTTATTGACACATATACAACATTTTTAAATAAATTGGAGGAACTAAAATAATGAAAACGATTGAACTTCACATTACATTACAACCACAAGTATTAGATACGCAAGGGCAAGCATTAAATCGAGCTGTACATGATTTAGGTTATAAACAAGTAAATGATATTCGAGTAGGTAAAGTTTTATACATGACAGTTGATGAAGCAACTGATGAAGCGGTTGATAATATCGTTACTACTTTAAGTGAGAAGTTATTCGCAAACACTGTTATTGAAGAATATAGTTATAAAATCGTTGATGAAAAGGAGAATGCATAAGATGAAATTTGCAGTTCTCGTATTCCCAGGATCTAATTGTGATAGAGACATGTACAATGCAGCGATTAAGACAGGTGCTGAAGCAGAATATGTTGACTATCGTGAGACATCATTGGAAGGTTACGATGGCGTATTAATTCCAGGTGGTTTTTCTTTTGGTGACTATTTACGCTCAGGCGCTATGGCAAGTGTAGCACCTATCATTAGTGAAGTGAAACGTCTAGCAAGTGAAGGTAAACCGGTTCTTGGTGTGTGTAATGGATTCCAAATTCTTACAGAAATTGGTTTATTACCAGGTGCATTGCTTCATAATGATTCTCATTTATTTATTAGCAGAAATGAAAGTCTAAAAATTGCCAATAATCAAACACCTTTCACAAATTTATATGGTGAGAATGAAATTGTCGTTTATCCGGTTGCACATGGTGAAGGTCATTATTACTGTACAGATGATATATATGATGAATTAATTGAGCATAATCAAATTATCTTAACTTATGAAGATAATCCAAATGGCTCTCATGAAAATATTGCAGGTATTGTTAATAAAGCAGGTAATGTTTGTGGTATGATGCCACACCCAGAACGTGCGCTTGAAACAATTCTTGGAACTGATAGTGGTGTGAAATTATTTGAAGCAATGGTAAATAGTTGGAGGGAACAAAATGTCTAAGTTTATCGAACCTAGTATTGAAGAAATTAAGCTTGAAAAATTGTATCAAGATATGGGCTTAAGTGACGCGGAATATAACAAAGTGTGTGAAATATTAGGGAGAGAACCTAACTTTACAGAAGTAGGCATCTTCTCAGTGATGTGGAGTGAACATTGCTCTTATAAACACTCTAAACCATTCTTAAAACAATTTCCGACAACAGGTGAACATGTCTTAATGGGACCTGGTGAAGGTGCAGGTGTAGTAGATATAGGAGATGACCAAGCAGTTGTGTTCAAAGTTGAATCACATAACCATCCATCTGCTATTGAACCCTATCAAGGTGCTGCAACAGGTGTAGGTGGCATCATTAGAGATATCGTATCAATTGGAGCTAGACCTATTAATTTATTAAATAGCTTGCGTTTCGGTGAATTGTCAGTGAAACAAAACCAACGTTTACTTAAAGGTGTTGTCCGTGGTATTGGCGGTTACGGTAATTGTATCGGTATTCCAACAACAGCTGGAGAAATTGAATTTGATGATCGTTATGATGGCAATCCGTTAGTCAATGCTATGTGTGTCGGCGTGATTGATCATGACATGATTCAAAAAGGAACTGCTAAAGGTGAAGGTAACTCGGTTATATATGTAGGACTCAAAACAGGTCGTGATGGTATTCATGGTGCCACTTTTGCGTCTGAAGAGTTGACTGAAGAAAGTGAAAGTAAACGTCCGTCTGTTCAAATTGGCGATCCATTTGTAGGTAAAAAACTTATGGAAGCAACATTAGAAGCGATTACTTTCGACGAATTAGTTGGTATTCAAGATATGGGTGCCGCTGGTTTAACATCTTCATCATCAGAAATGGCAGCTAAAGGTGGCAGCGGTCTAGAATTACATTTAGATAAAGTGCCTACACGTGAACCAGGTATTTCACCTTATGAAATGATGCTTTCTGAAACACAAGAACGAATGTTACTAGTCGTTGAAAAAGGGACTGAACAAAAGTTCTTAGATTTATTTGAAAAACATGAATTAGATAGTGCAGTAATTGGTAAAGTAACGAACACTGACCGCTTCGTACTTAAATATGAAGATGAGCTATTTGCAGATATCCCTGTGCAATCTCTTGCAGATGAAGCACCGGTTTATGTGCTAGAGGGTGAAGAAAAAGAATACAACACATCAAAAAATGACTATAGTTCAATCGATGTTCAAGATGTCTTTGAAAAACTTTTAAAACACCCAACAATTGCTTCAAAACATTATTTATATGAACAATATGATCAACAAGTTGGTGCAAATACGATTATTAAACCTGGACTACAGTCATCAGTTGTTCGTGTAGAAGGTACGAATAAAGCTATTGCATCTACGATAGACGGTGAAGCACGTTACGTATTTAACCAACCGTATGAGGGTGGGAAAATGGTCGTTGCAGAAGCGTATCGTAATTTAATTGCTGTAGGTGCTACACCACTAGCTATGACAGATTGCTTAAACTATGGTTCACCAGAAAAGAAAGAAATTTATCAACAATTGATTGATTCAACGAAGGGCATGTCAGAAGCGTGTGAAGTATTAAAAACACCCGTTGTTTCAGGTAACGTTTCTCTTTATAACGAAACACGTGGCACATCCATTTTCCCAACGCCTGTCGTAGGAATGGTTGGATTAATTGAAGATATTGATTACCTTAATGACTTCCACCCTGAAGCTGGCCATAAATTGTATTTAGTTGGTGAAACAAGAGATGACTTTGGCGGTAGTCAAATTGAAAAATTATTGTACGGTAAAGTGAATCATGAATTTGAAGCGATTGATTTAAGTGATGAAGTTGCTAAAGGAGAAGCGGTTAAAAATGCGATTCGAAATGGCGTGGCTTCACACGTACAAACAGTAGGTAAAGGTGGTTTATTAATCACTTTAGCACGCTTAAGTGCACACTACAGTTTAGGGTTAGAAGCTTCAGTTGATCTTACAGATGCGCAATTGTTTAGTGAAACGCAAGGTCGATATATCATTGCTGTTAAAGAAGGTCAGGCTTTAAATATTGACGATGCTATAGAAATTGGTCAATTAACAGATGTTGATGAATTTAAAGTAACGAATGCTCAAAGTTCGATTGTTGAAAAAGTCTCAGATATTAAAGAAAGTTGGGAAGGAGCAATTGCACAATGTTTAACTACAGTGGATTAAACGAGGAATGTGGTGTATTCGGCATTTGGAATCATTCAGAAGCCGCTCAATTGACTTATATGGGACTTCACAGTTTGCAACATCGTGGGCAAGAAGGTGCAGGTATCGTTGTATCAGATGGAGAAGTTTTAAAAGGTGAACGTGGTCTTGGATTGTTAACAGAAGCTATTAAAGGTGACCAAATGGATCAACTTAAAGATGGTCACAACGCTATTGGCCATGTTCGCTATGCGACTTCAGGTAATAAAGGTATTGAAAATATACAACCATTCTTGTATCACTTTTACGATATGAGTGTTGCGATTTGTCATAATGGTAATTTAATTAATGCACAGACATTGCGTCAATATTTGGAAAAACACGGTGCGATATTCCATTCATCATCCGACACAGAAGTGATTATGCATTTAATACGTAGAAGTAAGGCACCCACTTTTGAAGAAGCATTAAAAGAAAGTTTACGCCAAATTAAAGGTGGTTTCACCTTTGCAATTCTTACTAAAGATGCATTATATGGCGCTGTTGACCCTAATGCGATTCGTCCGTTAGTCGTTGGCAAAATGCAAGACGGTACATACATCTTAGCTAGTGAAACATGTGCCATTGATGTATTAGGTGCAGAATATGTGCAAGACATTCATGCTGGAGAATACGTTGTGATTAACGATGAAGGTATTGAGGTTAAATCATATACAAGTCATACGAATACAGCTATATCAGCGATGGAATACATTTATTTTGCGCGACCTGATTCAACCATCGCGGGTAAAAATGTCCACGCAGTACGTAAAGCATCTGGAAAGAAATTAGCACAAGAAAGCCCTGCAGATGCAGATATGGTCATCGGTGTACCCAACTCCTCATTATCAGCGGCAAGTGGCTATGCTGAAGAAAGTCATTTACCTTATGAAATGGGCTTAGTAAAAAATCAATATGTTGCTCGCACATTTATTCAACCGACACAAGAGTTAAGGGAACAAGGTGTTCGAGTTAAATTATCAGCAGTTAAAGATATCGTAGAAGGAAAGCGCATTGTCTTAGTTGACGATTCAATTGTACGTGGCACAACGAGCAAGCGTATTGTCAGAATGTTAAAAGATTCTGGAGCTAAAGAAGTGCATGTCAGAATTGCTTCACCAGAATTTATGTTTCCTAGCTTTTACGGAATTGATGTTTCAACGACTGCCGAACTTATTTCAGCAAGCAAGTCACCTGAAGAAATTTGTGATTATATCGGTGCAGACTCGCTATCTTATTTAAGTGTAGACGGTTTAATCGAATCAATTGGGTTGAATTATGATGCGCCATATAGCGGATTATGTGTAGAGAGCTTTACAGGTGACTATCCAGCAGGACTGTTTGATTATGAAGAGAAATATTATAAGAACTTAAGTCAACGTCAACAAGATTATATCAATAATCATAAACACTACTTTGATAGAGAGGGTAATATTCATGTCTAAAGCATACGAACAATCAGGTGTTGATATTCATGCAGGTTATGAAGCAGTTGAGAGAATGTCGAGTCATGTGAAACGTACGATGCGTAAAGAAGTATTAGGTGGTTTAGGTGGATTTGGTGCTACTTTTGATTTATCTCAATTAAATATGAAAGCACCCGTCTTAGTTTCTGGCACAGATGGTGTAGGGACTAAATTAAAATTGGCTATAGATCATGACAAACATGACACCATCGGTATAGATGCGGTTGCAATGTGCGTGAATGATATTTTAACTACGGGTGCGGAACCACTATACTTTTTAGATTATATTGCAACAAATAAAGTTGTCCCAGAAGTGATTGAACAAATCGTAAAAGGCGTCAGTGATGGTTGTGAAGAAACAAATACCGCACTTATTGGTGGTGAAACGGCAGAAATGGGTGAGATGTACCACGAAGGTGAGTACGATCTTGCTGGGTTTGCTGTGGGTGCAGTTGAGAAAGACGCATACATTGATGGCTCAGCGATTGAAGCTGGACAAGCCATTATTGGTTTAGCTTCAAATGGGATTCATTCTAATGGTTATAGTTTGGTGCGTAAATTAATTAAAGAATCAGGGATTGATTTAAATGATGACTTTGATGGTCGTTCGTACTTAGAAACGTTTCTAGCACCAACGCAGCTCTATGTAAAACCTATTCTTGCTCTAAAAAAAGCTGTTCAAATTAAAGGAATGAATCATATCACTGGTGGTGGTTTTTATGAAAATATTCCACGTGGGTTACCAGAAGGTTTAGCAGCTAACATTGATACACAAGCATTTCCAACACCAAACGTATTTAATTGGCTACAACAACAAGCCAATATAGATACTAAAGAAATGTACAATGTCTTTAATATGGGGATTGGTTTCACTGTCATAATCGATAAAAAAGATGTTGCGCAAACACTTGATATTTTAAAACAAGAGGGTATATCTGCTTTCGAAATAGGTGAAATTGTTGAAGACAAAGACACGCCTATTCATCTCGAGGGGGTAGAGTAGTGGCTAAAGTAGCAATATTTGCATCTGGTTCAGGTAGTAATTTCGAAAATATTGTATTATGCGCAGATAAAGGGGAACTCAATAATATAGAAATTACATCTTTATATACTGATCATCACGATGCATACTGCATCAAACGTGCTGAACAATTAAAAGTAGCTGTCAATATTAATGAACCTAAAGATTTCGAATCAAAAGCAGCTTATGAACATCATGTAATTAAGTTGTTACAACGCGAAGAAGTAGAATGGATTATCCTTGCTGGCTATATGCGATTAATTGGGCCTGACTTATTAGAAGCATATGAAGGTAAAATTTTAAATATCCATCCATCATTGTTACCGAAATATAAGGGGAAAGATGCTATAGGGCAAGCATTTAATAGCGGTGATAAGATTACTGGTTCAACGGTTCATTATGTAGATAGTGGCATGGATACGGGAGAAATTATTGATCAACGACAATGTGATATTAAATCGGACGATACTAAAGAAGAATTGGAAGAACGTGTTAAACAATTAGAATACGAACTTTATCCAAGTGTTATAGCTAAAGTTATTAAATAAGGAGTTAAGCTAATCATGAAAAAAGCAATTTTAAGTGTCTCAAACAAAAGTGGAATAGTGGAATTTGCTAAATCGTTAATCAAATTAGATTATGAACTTTATTCAACTGGAGGAACTAAAGGTGCTTTAGAAGATGCTTCTGTACCAGTGAAATCTGTTTCAGAGTTAACACAATTTCCCGAAATTATGGATGGCCGTGTTAAAACATTACACCCAGCGGTACATGGTGGTATTTTAGCGGATAGAGATAAACCTGAACATTTAGAACAATTATCAGAACAACATATTGATTTAATCGATATGGTGGTAGTAAATTTATATCCTTTTCAAAAAACGGTTGAAAATCCTGATGTGACTGAAGCAGAAGCAATTGAAAACATTGATATTGGCGGACCTACGATGCTACGTGCTGCAGCTAAAAACTTTAAGCATGTAACGACAATTGTACACCCATCTGATTATAATGAAGTCATCGAACGTATAAAAGAAGATCGACTAGATGAAGCGTACCGTAAAGCATTAATGATAAAAGTATTTACACATACAAATGAATATGATCATGCTATTGTAAGCTTCTTTAAAGGAGATAGCGAACAATTAAGATATGGAGAGAATCCTCAACAATCAGCACGCTTTGTTCGTACCTCGAATAGTAAACATACTATTGCAGGTGCTAAACAATTACATGGTAAAGCGTTAAGCTTTAATAATATTAAAGATGCGGATTCAGCACTTTCACTTGTGAAGAAGTTTAGTGAACCAGCTGCTGTTGCTGTTAAACATATGAACCCTTGTGGTGTAGGTATTGGCGACAATATTGAAATTGCGTTTAAACATGCTTATGATGCAGATAACCAATCTATTTTTGGTGGCATTATCGCATTAAATAGAACAGTGACTGCTGAATTAGCAGAAACGTTGCATGCGATATTCCTAGAGGTGGTCATCGCGCCACGATTTACAGATGAAGCTTTAGATATTCTAACGCAAAAGAAAAATATCCGTTTGCTTGAAATTGATATGACGATTGATAATCGTGAAGAAGAATTTGTTTCTGTATCTGGTGGCTATTTAGTTCAAGACAAAGATAACTTTGAAGTTGCTAAAGAAGATATGAAAGTTGTAACTGACAAGGCACCTACCGACGATCAGTGGGATGCGATGCTATTAGGTTGGAAAGTAATCCCTTCTGTAAAAAGTAATGCTGTCATCTTGAGTAATACGAAACAAACGGTAGGGATTGGTGCAGGTCAAATGAATCGTGTTGGCTCTGCAAAAATTGCGTTAGAGCGTGCAATAGAAATCAATGACAATGTTGCCCTAGTTTCAGATGGTTTTTTCCCAATGGATGATACCGTTGAATTGGCTGCACAGCATGGTATTAAAGCTATTATTCAACCGGGTGGTTCAATTAAAGACCAAGATTCAATTGATATGGCGAATAAATATGGCATTGCTATGGTGACAACTGGTATGCGTCACTTCAAGCATTAATTTGTCATTTAAATAATGGAAGGGGTAATAATGATGAATGTTTTAGTTATCGGAGCGGGTGGCCGCGAACACGCTTTAGCTAATAAATTGCGTCAATCACCATTAATTGATCAATTACACGCAATTCCAGGTAATGACGCTATGGTTAATGTTGCAGAAGTGCATACTGACATTGCAGAAAGTAATCATGAAGCCATCTTAAACTTTGTTCAAGAAAAGAATATTGAATGGGTAATTGTAGGACCGGAACAACCATTAATTGATGGGTTACCAGATCAATTACGACAAGCTAATGTAAAGGTATTTGGTCCAAATAAGGACGCGGCTCAAATAGAAGGGTCTAAACTATTTGCTAAACAATTAATGGAAAAATATAATATTCCAACTGCGGATTATAAAGAAGTGAATTCTAAAGCAGAAGCACTCGACTATATAAAACATTGTGATTTACCTATCGTAGCTAAGAAAGATGGCTTAGCAGCTGGTAAAGGTGTTATTATCGCTAATACACGTGAAGCGGCGAAAGAAGCGGTTGAAACACTATATCCTAAAGAGCAGGGTAAAGTGGTATTTGAGCAATTTTTAGAGGGTGAAGAATTCTCTTTAATGACCTTCATTAATGGTGAATATGCAGTTCCGTTTGATTGTATTGCTCAAGACCATAAACGTGCCTTTGATCATGATGAAGGACCTAACACTGGTGGCATGGGTGCATATTGTCCAGTGCCTCATATTACTGACGATGTCTTAACACGTACAAATAAAGAAATTGCACAACCCATTGCGAAAGCGATGAAAGCAGAAGGTTATGATTACTTTGGATTACTTTATATTGGTGCGATTTTAACATCTGAAGGACCCAAAGTGATTGAATTTAATGCACGCTTTGGAGACCCAGAGGCACAAGTATTGTTAAGTCGATTAGAGAGTGATTTAATGGCTCAAATCGTTGCCTTAGATCGCAAAGAACCAATTCGATTCCAATGGCAAGATGACTATGTCGTGGGAGTTATGTTAGCCTCTAAGGGTTATCCAGGAAGTTACGCTAAAGGTGCTAAAGTAACTGGGTTTGAATTGAATGATACTTATTTCGTAAGTGGTTTACGTAAACAAGATGATGCTTTTGTTACTTCAGGAGGCAGAGTGATATTAGCTCTTGGAAAAGGTGCAACAATTGAAGATGCACAGAATGTAGCGTATAACAATGTAGAAAAAATTAAGAGTGATAACCTATTTTATCGTCATGATATTGGAAATAAGGCATTGAATAAGTAAATGTAAAAAATAGGGCGTATCCTGATGAACAGTGATACGCCCTATTTTTTTATGAGGTATAACCTGATACACGCGCGTCAGTAATCCCAGTGATAGGGAAGTATTGTGAAAGATAAAATGCGATGATTAATATGGCCACAACGCAAATTACAAATAAAATATCTTTATAAGAAAACGGTGCTTTATAATAATATGTTCTTGGACCATCTTTGAAGCCTTTAGATTCCATCGCAACAGACAGTTGATGCGCACGACGGATATTTTGACTTAAGATAGGTATTAATAAATGTTTTAGACGTTTAAGCCCTCTATAATTTGAAACATCAATCATTTGATAACGCATTTTAAGCGAACGTCTCAATTGAATAAGTGATGTGAAAATGAGAGGGACCATTCTGATTGCAGCCATAAACGCATATGCAATTTTAGGTTTTACTTTTAAATGTTGCATTAGGCTATAAAAAATCATGACAATTTCGGATGTGAGGGCCAATAAAATACCAAACATCGACACTGTAATTGTACGTAATGATAAATGCAAGCCACGTACAATACTTTCAGTACTAATTTGAATAATGCCCCATTTAAATAACATATGTGTCCCATCGCCATAAAGGATCATAAATAATGACGATAATAGCGCAAATAGCACAGTGGCTAAAATAAAGGCTCCGGTAATTTTAAACTGCGTACCATTAAATGCCATTAAAAATAAAAACATAATAATGGTAATGTAAATCATATAATCAAAATTATGGACAAATATAATGAAAATGAATAGCGCTACACCAAGTAAAAGTTTCGTAATGATATTAACGTCATCTACAAAGGAATAGTGTTTCTTCCAACGTTCAAACATGTGATTCACCTTCCTCTTCAATGAGTTGGTTATCTTCGACGATTAAACGACGTGTTGGATAGCGATGAATGATTTCCGGATCGTGTGTAACCATAATGATGGTTTGACCACTTGAGACACTTTCCTGGAAAAGTTCAATCAATTGGAATGTATTGTGACTATCCAGTCCGAATGTTGGTTCATCTAGCAAGATGATATCGGCTTTTGAACTTAGTGCAGTAGCTACGCTAAGACGTCGTTTCTGACCCATAGATAATTCAAATGGATGTTGGTTTTTAACAGCTTCTAAATGCAATAATTTTAAAAGTTTCATCGTTTCATTTTCAGCGATTGAAGGTTCTTGATGATTATAATGTATATATATTTCTTCATAAACTGAATTTGTTATAAATTGTAATTCAGGGTTTTGATAAACGAGATACATATGCTTGGCTGCATCTTTAATTTTCTTCAATATTGTATTCTTATAAGCCATCGTGCCTTCATATTTTATAAGTTGCATCATTGATTCTAACAGTGTTGTTTTACCTGTACCATTTTTCCCAGTTATCGTAATCCATTCTCCAGAATGAACATTTAATTCGGATGTCTGGAATAATTGTTTTTTACCACGAATAACTTGACCATTCTTAAAAGTAAATAATGTTTCAGCTTCATTAGATGGAAATGTAATCGGCTTTGGCGCATGATCCCAAGCATGAGGATGCCAAACGCCAAATTCAGTGAGTAAATGCTCACAGTTTTTTAATATGTAATCCGGTGTGCCATCTGCTATGATTTGTCCTTCATAATTCAATAAGATGACTCTATCGACATGCTCCCAAATATGTTCAACTTTGTGTTCGACAATAAGCACAGTTTGATCAGACCATAACTGAATAAGTCGTTGCCACAAATCAGCTGTAGCATCTACATCTAACATGGCAGTAGGCTCATCTAAGAAAAGCGTATTAGCTTCTTGTAAAATAGTTTCAACAATAGCGAGCTTTTGTTTCATACCGCCACTAAGATGATTAACGAATGTATTGTCCGTAACATTTAAATCAACCGATGCTAAAGCATTCTCTATAAGTGCGTCCATTTCATTGCGTGGTACTTGTTTATTTTCTAGAACGAAAGCAAGTTCTTCATACACTTTAGGCATACAAAACTGCGTATCTGGATCTTGAAAGATGACACCAGAATGTGGATCGATTTCAAGTTCATCATATTTCATAGGTAACTCAATTAGATTTGGCACAATGCCACTTAAAACATTAAGCAATGTGCTTTTACCAGATCCTGAAGGACCTAGTAAAAGCACTTTTTCTTTATCTTTAATTTCAATATTCAAATTATCGAAGATTTTACGTTCGCCATTCGGATATTTCAGACGTAAATTTTTCGCTTTTAACACTTTAATTTCCCCTTATAGGTTGTCGTAGTCTTTTTGAGAAGCAGGGCGGAATAATTTCGTCACACCTGTTTGATCTAATGCTTTAACAATGAGATAAGATAATAAGCCGGCAATGACAATACCGCTAATAGAACGGAATATAATGAATAAAAGAAGATTCCATCCTGCGACTTCAGCTAAATAACCGTAATAATAATCAACTGGAAATGAAATTAATGCAGTTGCTAATCCAGCTAATACAGCAACCATTAATGATCTAGATTTGTATTTAAAAATAGCAAAAATAATTTCACAAGCTAAACCTTGAAGAATTGCATATACAATTGTAGGAATATCAAATTTCCCCATAACAATTGTTTCACCAGCACCTGCAGCAAACTCTGCAATAAGTGCAATACCAGGTTTAGGAATAATTAAATATGCGACGATAGCTGCCATAAACCATACGCCATATGTTAATTGTTCAATATGAACACCGGCAACTTGCGCCACGTTATACGCAAACCACCATAAGTTATAAATTATCGCAAATACTACTGCAATCAGAACAGTTACAAGGATTTCTGAAAGCTTTAAACCTTTTGACATGATATTTCCTCCTAAAAAAACGCACAACCATCCGTAGAAAGTTGTGCGTGAATTTAAATAAAAAGTTTTATATGTATTTACTACAATTATTTATATTAGCAACACTTTCCTACGCTAGTTTTAACTAGTTCAGGTTCAAAGGGTTCGAGGTAAAACCTCATCTCAGTATACACACCCCTAGTGCGTTTTATATTTAATTTATTTTAAATGTATGACTTTTATGAATTAATGTCAAGGCGATTTTAATTAAATTAAATAAAATGAAAGAAAAATCGATGGGAGTGGGACAGAATTCTTTTAAATTCGTCGTATCCCCAACCTGCTTTGCTTGTAAAATCACTTTCGTGATTTTTTGTGTTGGGGCCCCGACTCCCAGCTTGCTTTGTTTGTAGAATTTCTTGATGAAATTCTCTTTGTTGGGGCCCCGACCCCAACTTGCTTTGCTTGTAGAATTTCTTAATGAAATTCTCTTTGTTGGGGCCCCGCCCGCAAGGATGACTAGAACTGAGAAAAGCTTGATTTAAGCGCCT
>NZ_JAESMM010000087.1:761-972 GCF_017893165.1 Staphylococcus sp. GDX8P54P | reverse complement strand
TGAATCAGAAGCTTTTAAGTTGAATGAGTTTAAAGATGAAGCCATAATTGTGGCAGTTGTTGCTAAATCTGAACCACTTGCTTCTGCCGCACTAATAACACCAGGCATAGCTTTCATTATTTGGTTAGTATTCATACCTAATGCTGCTAATTCTTCCATGCCCTTAGCTACTTCTGATGCAGATAAAGAGGTTTTAGCACCTAAATCAACT
>NZ_JAESMM010000087.1:0-706 GCF_017893165.1 Staphylococcus sp. GDX8P54P | reverse complement strand
TCCAGTTTTAATTGCAGCACCAAATCCGGCTACAACTGGCAATGTGAAGTACATTGACATGTTTGAACCAACGTTACGCATTGATGATCCTACGTTATTAATCGAATCTTTATACTTGTTTACTGTTTGAATACCTTTACCAAATCCTGAACCACTCAAATATTGAGCCTGTTTTTGCTCTTGTGCCAATCGTTTATAGCTTTGAGTTGTTTCATCAATTTCGGTTTCAAGTTCATTCATCTTGATTTTTTGTTGTGTAATAGCACTAGCCAATTCTCGTGCTTCTTGACTGTTTTCACCTTGAGCATTTGCAACATGCTTATACTGAGCACTCAATTCACGTAACACTGTACGTTGCTTAGTTAAATTACCACTTAAAGTGTCTAAATGAACTTTATAAGCTTTAACACTTTCGCCTGCACGTGCAAGATTACTTCTTGATAGAGATAGAGTATCATTAAATTGCGTCATCTTTGCTCTGATTTGAGCCATAGAAGAGATACCTTGCTTTTGTTCCATCTCAAGACGATTATGTGCTTGTGTAGTTTGTGTAAGTTGACCGTTTAACTCTTTTAACTTCACACGTTCTTCAGTTAATTTAGCATTCAACTGTTGCGCTTCTTGACTTGTAGCACCATATTGCTTTTTAGCATAGTCATATTGTCTAGATAAATTTTGAACAATGAGTTGTTGTTGCTTCATGCCA
>NZ_JAESMM010000086.1:1377-1950 GCF_017893165.1 Staphylococcus sp. GDX8P54P | reverse complement strand
ACCTAGTGATTCAAAAGCACCGCCTAATTGTTCAAGCGACCCTTTTAAATTATCTTTCATCTTATCTGCCGCTTCTTTTGATGCACCATTTGAGTTTTTCAATGAATCACTATACTTTTTAAGTTTAGCTGGACCTGCGTCAATCAATGCTAAGAAACCACTTGCTGCTTCTGTACCAACTATTTGTGCTACATATGCAAGTTTTTGGTCTTTAGTCATGCCTTGTAAGGCATCTTTAAACTGACCTATCAAATTAGGCATACCAACAAATTCACCTTTAGAATTTGATAAAGAAATGCCTAATTTATCAATGGCTTTTTGAGATTGAGCAGATGGTTTTGCTAGTCTGATGAAAGATGCACGTAATGCAGTACCAGCTTGTGAGCCTTCAAGTCCGCTATTACTCATAACTTCAATTGCTGCAGAAGTATCTTCTAAAGTAACACCTAAAGAATGTGCAGGTGTACCTGCATATTTAAGTGCATCTCCCATATACTGAACGTCTGCTGCACTGTCATTAGCTGCAGTTGCTAATAAGTCTGCAACATGACCTGAATCAGAAGCTTTTAAGTT
>NZ_JAESMM010000086.1:585-1245 GCF_017893165.1 Staphylococcus sp. GDX8P54P | reverse complement strand
GTTTTAGCACCTAAATCAACTGCTTGGTCACTCATAGCTTTTAATTGCGATTTAGAAGAACCCGCAATAGCACCAACTCGTGACATTTGGCCTTCAAAGTCTGCTCCAGTTTTAATTGCAGCACCGAATCCGGCTACAACTGGCAATGTGAAGTACATTGACATGTTTGAACCAACGTTACGCATTGATGATCCTACATTATTAATCGAATCTTTGTACTTGTTTACTGTTTGAATACCTTTACCAAATCCTGAACCACTCAAATATTGAGCCTGTTTTTGCTCTTGTGCCAACCGTTTATAGCTTTGAGTTGTTTCATCAATTTCGGTTTCAAGTTCATTCATCTTAATTTTTTGTTGTGTAATAGCACTAGCCAATTCTCGTGCTTCTTGACTGTTTTCACCTTGCGCATTAGCAACATGCTTATATTGAGCGCTTAATTCACGTAACACTGTTCGTTGTTTAGTTAAATTTCCGCTTAAGGTGTCTAAATGAACTTTATAAGCTTTAACGCTTTCCCCTGCACGTGATAAATTACTTCTCGATAATGCTAAGGTATCATTAAATTGCGTCATCTTTGCTCTGATTTGAGACATAGATGAGATACCTTGCTTTTGTTCCATTTCAAGTCGATTATGCGCTTGTGTAGTTTGTGTAAGT
>NZ_JAESMM010000086.1:0-394 GCF_017893165.1 Staphylococcus sp. GDX8P54P | reverse complement strand
AGTAGTCTTTTTATACTGATTATCTAATTGGTTTAAAGAGTTCTTCTCTTGCAAAATCTTCTCTTTCAATTCAAGAGCTTCTTTACTCATAACGCCTTGTTCCCGTACCACTTTTTGATAGCGACTTTCTAAAACTCTAATCGTGTTTTGATGTTTTTGAATAACTGTGTTTAACTGAGTTAAATAGTTTTTATAACTTGTAGTTGACTTCTCTGCACTTTGAAATGCCATGTTTGCGATATTCAATTGACGTTTCATTGTACCTAACACTGTGTTTATTTTTTCCATTGAGAACAAAGTTTGTTTAGAAGTTGTACCAAATTGTTTCATTTCGGATTGCGTAGAGTTTAATTGACGTTGATACATTTGCAACGCTCTATGCTGCTTACTGTAT
>NZ_JAESMM010000085.1:0-960 GCF_017893165.1 Staphylococcus sp. GDX8P54P | reverse complement strand
GTTTACACCACGTTCCCTTAATATTTCAGATATATCACGATAACTCAATGCATATCTTAGATAGTAGCTAACGGCTACAGTGATAACATCCTTGTTAAATTGTTTATATCTGAAATAGTTCATACAGAAGACTCCTTTTTGTTAAAATTATACTATAAATTCAACTTTGCAACAGAACCTTTGAAATGCTGTGAGAAGCTCTCATTTGCATCGAAGTAAAGTTTATTAAACCAAATCATTATCGTGTTTAATTCTATAAACAGTCTGCCTTGTTATATTAACTTCTTTCGCAATCTTACTGATAGCTGTGCCTTCTTTTAACATTTCCACAACTCGATGATAAATAATGCGTTTTTGAGGATCCTTTGCATTCGTTGAATAAAGTAACGGACGCCCTTTATATACACCTTTTTCTTTCGCAACTTGAATACCTTGAGCTTGTCGACGTTTACTTTCATTTCGTTCTTGTTCTGAGACCATTGCTAATATTTGTATGATTAAATCTTTCATAAACTTATCTAATAAAGGATTGCCAATGACTCCATTCATCATAGGTAAACTAGTAATCATCAATTGAACTTCTTTATCTTTTAAATAATTAACTGTGTTAATCACTTCATCATAATTACGACCTAAACGATCAATCGATTCTACTACAAATCTATCGCCCATTCTCACAAAGTTAAGTGCTTCTTGAAATACTGGTCTATTTTCTACTGACTTTCCCGATTGTTTCTCTGTAAATATTTTCTCTACGCCAAATGTTTTCAAATTATCTATCTGTCTCTCTAAATTTTGATCTGTCGAAGATACTCTTGCATAACCTATAATCATTCATATTCACTCCACAATTAATATACACCCTAATCATACGTTTTAGTTGCTATAAATTCAACAACTGTGTCACTTTATTCGATATATGAGAATGACTTTACCTAATAAATGAGAAAAGCAACGCAC
>NZ_JAESMM010000084.1:0-1904 GCF_017893165.1 Staphylococcus sp. GDX8P54P | reverse complement strand
TATTTTAGGCAGTTTATCCATGCCTAATTTACCTGCTACCCAATTGACACCTTCGATTAATTTATTCAAACCACTTTTAACCGAATTGACCATACCACCGATATGACCTTTAATTTTGCCAATGATAGATTTTAGACCATCACGCATATTCGTGAAGGTTGATCTAACTTTGGACCATAAGGCCTTAGACATATCAACAACAGAGTTCTTCATGCCACGCCAACTAGCTTTGGTACTGCTAGATATTTTTGACATTGTGTTGTGTGTGCCTGATTTCATCTTAGACCACGTATTTTTGACGCCGTTCCATAAAGATTTTGCTAAATCAGTAACTTTATTTTTAATAGAACGCCACGTATTAACGAGCCAATTTTTTAATTTGCTAAAGATATTCTTAGTACTAGACCACAGATTATTAAACGTATTTTTAACACTTGAGTATAAAGATTTAGCAAGTTTCACAACACTGTTTTTTAATGAGCGCCAAGTATTTACTAACCAGTTTTTCAACTTACTAAAGATACTTTTAGTTGAGGACCACAGACTAGTGAATGCTTTCTTCACTCCCGTGTACAGACCTTTAGCAAGTGCAACCACTCTATTTTTAATAAAGTTCCAACTTGCAATCATCCAAGATTTTAAAGTAGTTATAGTTTTGCGAACACTAGTACTCATTAATTTAATCGCATTTATAACGCCAGTTTTTATAGCTCGCCAAATTCTTAATGTTGTATTTTTAATAAAATTCCACAAATTTACTAGGAAATTTTTCAAACCATTAAAAGTTGCTTTACTTGTAGCAATCCAAGCACGAATAATTGCAACGACTCCATTTTTCAACGCAGTCCAAATTCTAATAGCTGTTGCTTTTATCACATTCCATAATGCTGCTAAAAAGGCTCTTAAAATTGCAAAGTTATTTTTAGCAATCAGCACAAAACCGCGTACTATCGCTATTACTCCATTTTTAAAGCCATTCCAGATTGCAATCGATAAATTTTTTAAGCCTGTGAATATTGCAATCACTGCATTTTTCATTCCAGTAAATAATGCTTTAACCACAGTAACTGAAACTCTAACACTTAATGTGATTACATTTTTAATTACAGTCCAAATAGCACGGAATGCATTAATTAACAAAGCACCTAAGGTCTTAGCAATAATCACTAAATTACCTAAGGCAAATCTAAGAATACCGGCTATAACTTGTAATGCACCTGCAAAGACCTGTTTAATACCTTGCCACATTAATGAGAAGTCGCCTGTAAACAAACCTTTAAAGATGTTGATAATACCACGAATAACATTAAGTCCACCTTGTACAACCATTCGAATTGATGTAAATACATTAATTACTATCTGTTTAATACCATTAAACACAATACTAAAGCTTGTTTTAATAGCACCTAAAATAGGTTTAATTATAGCGTTATACAACGTGCTTAAAACTATTGATACAGTTGCTTTCACAATTTGGAAAGCAGCAATAATGCTATCTCCGTTTTCTTTCCAGAAAGCTTTGAAGTAAGCGCCAACTGCTATTGAGATACTTTTAATGAAGTTAACAAAATCATTATAAGCACCACGTATCATTAGCAAAGTTGAAGTAAATTGTCGAGCTGCTTCATCAGGCAATATTTTTTTGAAAATATTTAACCCTTCACCAGTGTTCCCACTAAATACTGCTTTTATACCAGCGCCGAATTGTTTAATGATATTCCATAATCCGATAAACGCATTTTTAACCGGATTGATCACGGCATTAACGATATTTCTAAACGTCTCCGATTTTTTATAGGCAACCACAAATGCTACACCTATTGCTGCAATAGCTGCAACTGCAATCCCTATTGGTCCTGTTAATGCAGTCATCAGTCCACCTATTAAAGGTATCTTAGTAATCA
>NZ_JAESMM010000083.1:0-633 GCF_017893165.1 Staphylococcus sp. GDX8P54P | reverse complement strand
ACGGTTGTTGAATTTGTTGCTAGGACGTTATCTCAATCTGAATTCAGAATTAAAGAGAATGATAAAGCTGTAAAAGATTCAATGTATTATCTTTTAAACGTTAAGCCTAATCCGAATCAAAATGCTACTCAATTTTGGCAAAAGTTTATTTATAAATTATTGGTAGACAATGAAGCACTCATCATCAAATCAGATGATGATTATTTTTATGTAGCAGATGACTTTGAACGAGAAACAGATTTAGGTTTACTTCCACAAAAGTTTAATTCAGTTACGGTTAATGATTATGTTTACAGTCGATACTTTTCAATGGATGAAGTTGTTTACCTGGAAAACTCGAATAAAAAGCTAGATGACTTTATGATGGGTCTATTTGAAGATTATGGCGAAGTTTTTGGACGTATGCTCAATATGCAATTGAAACAAAATCAAATACGTGGTGTGGTTAATGTTGAGGCAACAACTTTAGATAATAAACTTATTCAAGATTATATTGATATGATCTTTAATACTTTTGAAAAAAATCAAGTTGCAGTTATACCATTAACAAAAGGGATAAGCTATGAAGAACATTCATCTAAAAGTGGTTCAACAGGCAAGTCTGATTTCGGAGATTTAAGAGCATTAGTTCAA
>NZ_JAESMM010000082.1:0-634 GCF_017893165.1 Staphylococcus sp. GDX8P54P | reverse complement strand
TACGGTTGTTGAATTTGTTGCAAGAACTATATCTCGATCTGAATTCAGAATTAAAGAGAATGATAAAGCTGTAAAAGATTCAATGTATTATCTTTTAAATGTTAAGCCTAATCCAAATCAAAATGCTACGCAATTCTGGCAAAAATTTATCTATAAATTATTAATAGACAATGAAGCACTCATCATCAAATCAGATGATGATTATTTTTATGTAGCAGATAACTTTGAGAGAGAAACTGATTTAGGTTTGTTACCGCAAAAATTTAATTCAGTTACGGTTAATGACTATGTTTATAGTCGGTATTTTTCAATGGATGAAGTTATTTATTTGGAGAACTCAAATAAAAAGTTAGATGACTTTATGATGGGTCTATTTGAAGATTACGGCGAAGTATTTGGTCGCATGTTAAATATGCAGCTAAAACAAAATCAAATTCGTGGAGTTGTAAATGTTGAATCAACAACTTTAGATAATAAACTCATTCAAGATTATATCGACATGATCTTTAATACTTTTGAGAAAAATCAAGTTGCAGTTATACCGTTAACAAAAGGGCTAAGCTATGAAGAATATTCATCTAAAAGTGGTTCAACAGGCAAGTCTGATTTCGGGGATTTAAGAGCATTAGTTCAA
>NZ_JAESMM010000081.1:0-12662 GCF_017893165.1 Staphylococcus sp. GDX8P54P | reverse complement strand
ATCCAAGGGAGCGCACAGTCTACTTCTCTCTACAACTATAAAAAATAGCTGTGAAAAAATCTATCGTCATAGATTTCTTCACAGCTAATCTTAGTATGTTTTATATACTTTTATATTGTTAGCTCGATGCCGAATTTAAGCTAATACATTTAATATAAAACGTGTTGAATACATTCAAAACAATGATAAAAAGACAATTTCTAAATGATTTCAATAGAAACTGTCTTTCTCAAATAACTAAACTTAATGATTTACTTCTACTATCTGCTCAACATTTTCTAAAAAGTTCAAATATAAGACTAGAAACTTATCTTCTTCTTCTACATAGGGTGCATGTCCTGATTCTTCAAATAAAACTTTTTCAACATTTTGGAATCGTTCTTCGATTTTATAATGTTCCTTGTCATTTATAATTGGATCATAACGTCCATTTACAATGAGTGTAGGTACTTTAACGTAATGTGTATACCCTTGATTTACATATGCTGTATTTAAAAGCGCCCTACTGGCTATGGCACTATCCTCAGAATTCTGTTTACTATATAATCGTTGTCGTTGAATCCATTTCATCGCTGATTCTTTTTCTTTATAAATATAGGGGAATAGTAACAGTAGCGCTTCAGATTTATTAAACCCTGCAATTTCATCTTGGTGCTCAATCATTAATTTCGTAAAACCATGAACGATATCTTCAGCTTTAGAGGAGATAATGGTTAAAGATAATACATGTTTTTCATGCTTCTCAGTAAATTCTCTAGCAATAATACCTCCCATATCATGACCTAATATATGTGCTTTCTTTAAGTTTAATTTATTGATTAGTACATATAAATCTTCGACATGATCTTCTAAATCATATGAATCAGGACGTGATGATTTACCATGTCCTCGAACATCGTATGCAATCACTCTATAGTTCTCTTGTAGTTGTTTGTTTAATAAATCAAACGCTGCAGAATTACCATCTAAGCCATGTATTAAGATAACGGGGCTGCCATGTCCTTCATCTTGATAAGCTAATTTTGTTTGGTTTAACGTTTCGATTTTTTTCATGTTGGCACCTCCCTTAATTGTTACTATACCCACTTCTTTAAAAGTTACGCTATGAATGTTCTCAACTTTATTTCATAAATTATTATATAAAATTAATATTTAAACAAAAAAACAACCACCTCAAAAATACAGGTGATTGTCTATGTGTTAAGAACTAAACCCTAGTTCTCGATGATAATTTAATTGTGTAAAAAATAATGAGTACAACTATTAAAATCCAAATAACTAAAGAAAAGATTTGTGCAATCTCAGGTTTTGTGATTACAGCATCAACCGTCTTTTGACAAAATAACAAGCCAATAGCTGTGTACTCCATCTTTTTAAAGAAAATACCTATTAAACTTAATATAATACCTATAAAAAAGACAACTTGATGACTATAAATAGTGATTGGAACGATTCCCCAGTTTAAATTAAACGCACGCATAATAATTAAGATTAATGCAATAATGGCGACAGTATATCCTAATATCATTTCAAAACGGTTACTATAGAGAAATTTCTTCTTATCAATCCGTATATTGATAAAAATCGTTAACGGAAAAATAATAATACAATAGAAAATTGAAATAGCTGTCGCCGCCTGGAATGGCACGTATTGTTTATCATAAAGATACGAAATTAAAATAAAATTCATAATAAAGAAAATAACAGGATTCGTTTGTAACCCAAATAAATTCCGTTGAATAATCAAAATAATTTGTGCTGGAGATTTACCTCTATAATCTAGATAATCTTGATCTTTTGATTCAGATTTCTTCAAATCTGTACGCAAATTTTCTTTAATATCATCGATTAAATTAGGTGCCATTCCTTTATGACTAAAGTAATCATTTATATTCTCAAGTAACACTTTATCATTGGTTCTCATAGGTTACTCCTTTGCTATAGTTTCGTTAGATTGACACGAATAGTTAATGGTTCAATTTAAAATTTTATCATACATTGACGTTATTTTCTGTTTAACCATAAAAAATAGGAGCAAGACGTCATTTAAAAGTTGGCATTTGACGTCGTACTCCTAGTGATTGATTGATAACATATATAGAATTTTAATTATTTAGCAAGATCAATACGATATAATTTGATGTTTTTATCTTGTGGTGAGTTTGAGCCAAATTGATAGCTTGTGTTACCTTTTTGGATATAACCAAAGTTACCACTTACTTTGTTATATTGAACACGCGCAATCGCATTTTGTCCTAAGCTTTTTTTCACTTGGTTATACGTTGGGCCATTGGCTTCATTATAAGTCATAGAAATTCTTGTAACATGGCCTTGGTTCTTCTTACCTACTGCAGTTACAACCAGTAAACCTTTATTAGTGCGATATTCATAATATCCTTCATTGTTACTTGGATTTTTAGAATAAATCGGTGTACCGTATTTGTTTGAAACATTTTTGATTGATTCGCCAAGCGTAATATTTTCTAGAGATTTTTGACCTTGTGTTAATTGTTGAACTGTTTGAATTGTATTTCCGCTAGCTGCTTCAGCATGATTAACGCT
This sequence comes from Staphylococcus sp. GDX8P54P, assembly GCF_017893165.1. Taxonomy (NCBI): domain Bacteria; kingdom Bacillati; phylum Bacillota; class Bacilli; order Caryophanales; family Staphylococcaceae; genus Staphylococcus; species Staphylococcus sp. GDX8P54P. Next base: position 10,100 of record NZ_JAESMM010000081.1, on the reverse strand, counting down.
TACTCCTGTCATTACTAGTCCTGAGACTAAAAATGCCGCTACTAATTTTTTCATAAGCACTCTCTCCTTTATCTTGTTTCTCGTCTTGTGCTTATTCATAGTATACCCTAATTGTTACTTAAATAACAGTATTATTACAAAAATATTACAAATTAAGTTATTTTATGTAACAAAAAAGTTTTGGCGGCGTTTTTGAAACCCGTCATTAGTGCTCAGGCATAAATTTCTTAATAAATGGTGTTACATCTTCAACAAATTTCTCTTTTTCTTCTTCAAAAGGATATAGACTTGATTGTGCATAAACATCAAACTGCGCCTCTTTAATTAAATCGGCTACTTCTTTAGATTCAAGTGTTGTAATACGCTCACCATGTTCACCTGCAATGATTAACGTTGGTTTCGTCACACGTTCAAATACATTTGATATTGCTGCTTCTTTAAAGACATCTTCAACCGCTTGCGTTTCTTCTTTAGTAGAAATAGCATTAGTATCTTCAACATGTTTTAAAAACTTATTCACTTTTCTTGGTTTATGATAACGACGCTTTTCTAAGAATTTGTTTTGTTTTTCATCGTCCCAGTTACGAATTTTATGAGAGTACTTTCTAAATAAACGTTCCTCAGGCAATTCGCCTTCAATGGATGTTGGTGTCACCATAATGAGTGATGATACATAATTAGGATAGCGTTCTGCTAAATCAGCAATAATCGCTGCCCCCATCTCATGTCCTACAAATGCTGCTTCGTCTATATACAAATAATCCAATAATTGTATAATATCATCTGCAAATTCAATAAATTTAATCTCTCTTGGTTTATCTGAATAGCCATGTCCTCTTAAATCAAGTAAGACAACTTGAAAAGACTTTGCCAAATCTTTTGCTAAATTTTGAAATATAGAAGCATTTTCATATGCTGTATGTACTAAGACGACAGGGTAGCCTTCACCCATAGTATCGTAATGTAGGGATAAACCACCTTTTCTAGTAAATAAATCCATCTTATGCATCTCCTCCTTGTTTGATTTGAATTGGTAATATTGATAATAATTCTTCACTCGTTGTAATAATAAAATCAACTTCTTCTTCTAAAGGTTCTAATTCAGCGTCATCATGTTTAAACCACACACTTACCATGCCCATCGCACGTGCTGGTGCTACATCATTTAAAGCATCATCACCGACATACATAATTTCTTCTGGCTGAACATCTAATTGGTGAATCATATCTTCAAATATTTTAGGATGGGGTTTACGAAATCCTACTGTTTCAGAAGTTGATAAATAATTAATCACGTGCCCTAAACCTAATGAATGTAAACGAAACTGTTTAATTTTAGATTTACCATTTGCAATCACACCTAAAACATAATCGCTTTGTGATAATTTCTCTAAAGTATATAACGTGTCATAATAAGGGAAGACATAGCGATAGAAATGCATTTCAAAATCATTAAACAGATCTTTCCACGTTAAACGATCGATATGAAACTGCTTAATAATTGCCTTATATAAATCGGGTTTATCATTATCTTCATCATCATCTAATTCAATAAATTTCTGTTTAAAATCCGCTAATTGAACGTGTACGAAATAATCATGAAATCGTTCGTATTGTTCCTCAATGAATTTATCACGAGATTTTGTTCTATCTAATAATGTACCTTCTAAATCAAACACAACTGCTTTTATATGACTTAAGTCCATTGTCAATTCCCTCTTAACTCTATAATTATTCTCATTTTATCAAAAAGTCTTCTTTAAGATAATAACCCAACATAAGTATGCTGTGATCAAATGTGTATTTAAGTACGTCTAAATTGTTTAAGCAAAATGTAAAACAATGTTGGAATACCAATTAAAGCCAATATAATACTAGCAGGTATCTGTACAGGATGAATTAACGTACTGCCTACCCAATCTGCAATTAACATCATTGTAGCACCGATTAAACAATTTAATACCATGTGAATTCCTAACGTAAATCGCCAATAATAACGTCTTACCAATTGGGGTACAACCATACCGATGAAACCAATAATCCCCGTATAAGCCACTGCAACTGCCGTTATCATAGACGCTAAAGTAAGTACGATAAACATCACTTGTTGCACATTTAAACCTAATGATTGACTCTTCAACTCACCTAATTGTAATAACTTAATCCCAGGTATCATAGTAAATAAAATGATGATAAAAGGTATAGCTATTAGTCCTATGTAAATAACTTCTCTCGTTTCTGCCGCCGCGAATCCCCCGAAGAAGTAATTTGCGATTTGATTCATCTTACTAGGTTTAATTAACACAAGAATATACAAGAATGCATTAAAAAGTGCGCCAATCATCAATCCAGTAATAATAAGAATCTTCACCGGATAACCACGAGATATAGTTGCTGCAATCATCAATACAATTAATAGTGTGATAATACTGATGCCAATTGAAAAGATAGGTACCCAAATAAAAGATAATCCTAAAAAAATGGCCAAACCTGAGCCAAACGTTGCACCACTAGCCAATCCTAATGTAAAACTATCCGCTAATGGGTTATTCAACACAGTCTGAAACATATGGCCTGCTAAGGTTAGTATTGCACCCGTTAACATAGCTTCAATAATTCGTGGCAATCTAACTTTCAGCAATATCATTTGATTAAATGAATCTGCTAAATTACCCATATCCCATAATAAATAGAGTGTTATCACACCAATTAAACAGATGATCCAACCTAGCATTGTGAAATAAATATTCCTTGTCATTTTATCAACTCATCAACTATCTTTCTATAATTTCTTCTATTATAACTGATGATATAAAAGAATGGGACTGGAACAGAATTCTTTTAAAATTCGTCGTCCACTCCCAGCTTGCCTAGCTTGTAGCATTTCTTGATGAAATGCTTTTTTATTGAGGCTTCAGCCACGTAAAGATAAGCACTTAATATCAAGCGTCTTCTCTATTTAGTTAGTCACTACGAATGTGCAGTGTTACCTTTTTATAGCCATTTATCGTTTATAAATGGCATCACGTAATTCTTTCAAACCCTCATCAATACGAGGACCCGGACGTGAAATTTCATCACCATTCACAGTTTCAATACGTCCATTTTTCACTGCCTTAATTTGACGGAAACCATCACGCTTTTTAATGATTTTATAGTAATCTGATTTAGACAGACCTTCTGTAGAGATCAAAATGTCTGGGTTCTTTTTGATGATACTTTCTTTATCCACTGACTTCCAACCTTCTATATTTGAAAAGCTATTTTTAGCATCTAATTGTGTCAACATGTCATCGAAAAATGTATGTTTACCCGCTGTATAGATTTCTGGTTTAGAAGACACTTCCATGAAAACAGATTGTGATTTGTGATGTCTCGGCACTGACTTGATTACTTTGTCAACGTTATGCTTCGTTTCATCTACAAGGTCTTGCGCTTCACGTTCACGTCCAGTGACTTTACCTATCTGTTTAAAAGTATCATATGTTTGATTTAAAGATTGTGCATCTTTCACATAAACCACTTTGACACCATTTTTTTCAAGACTATCTAACACTTTTTTTGACGTCCCTTTTTGAGATTCATGCGCCAATATTAAATCTGGTTTCGCCTTTAACAATGCTTCTTTATTTAAATTCATTGCATCAAATTGTTTCTTACCTTCTTTAACATCTTTAGGATAATCATCTACTGTTGAAACACCAACAATATCTTTCCCAAGTCCTAATTCGTAAAGAATTTCCGTGTTACTAGGCATAAGTGACACGATACGATGATATGACTGATTTTTTGAATTTGAATCTGATTTATTACTCTCATTGTTTGCTTGTTTGTGTTGATTATTTTGACCACAAGCGACAAGTACCAGCATCATTATACATAGTACTATCCACATTTTTTTATTTAACACGACTACACATTCCTTTCTATCTTTAGTATATGTATGCATTAATCATAACAAATATTATTCAATATTAATTTAACTTTTTTATATTTAATTGTGTAATTTTATATTATCACTTATTTTGAGAAATAATCAGTAGTAAAAAAGCATTGAATACTTCTAAATTTAGAAATATTCAATGCTTAGTTTTAACACTCACTATGCTTTGGGGTTAGGTCCATATTCATTTGTACCTTGTTCACTATCCGCAATGCAGTAAATTAATGCGAAAATAGAGATAATTAATAATATAACTGATATAACAAGTACGACTACAGTTGAAGCCATTAAAGAAACATCAGCGTAAAATTGATTTAAATACGTATCAGATATCGTTTCGAGTAATACAATTAATCCTCTTAGTAACATAGACACTAACATAATTAATGGTATTAACATCGTACGTCCAACATCATGAAATCGACGCACCGACATGGTGAATGTTCCGATTAGAATAATGACATCAATCGTTTCATAAATAATCTTGAAAAACATATCGCCACCGCCAACTATCCAAGTGAGTACGTCGGTAAGTATGCTTAATAAAATGAGTACAATAATATTCGCGAGTGTTGCATACCAGTAATGTCGTCTACGTGTACGACCTTGTACATTAAAATAATTTCTCCAAAATAATTGGTACGACTCAATCATTATAGCGTCTCCTTTAAATATGATTCAGTATAATCATTACATAATAAAGGATTGAAGGAAACACTTTATTTGATATACGCTTGGATTGCTTTTGCGATATACTCATTCAAGTGATTATTGCGATGTTTATTTATATTCTTAGCAAAGCGATCATCACTTTCATAAGTAAGTGCGATATATTCTAAAAATTGATTATCCGCATTAGGCACTTGTCGTTGTAAAATGCCTTTTAAAGCTTCAATATTTTGATATACATGCACATCATCCGCTGCGTAGCCATTTTCTAATAAGTGATTCATTTCATTGAAAAATTGGTTGAATTGGTCATTTGTATCTTTATCATTATTCTGCTTATCAGAATCATCCATTTGATTTCTACGTTGTTTATATGACTGATAATAATCCGTATCGCCATATTTCAATTCAGCTTCTTTATCATATTGTTCTGTCACATCAAATTGATTGAATTGGTCCATATTAATCTCCTCGTTTCTATGATTTATTAGATGATGTTTGAGGTAATCAATGATTTGATTTAGCTGATTACGTCGTTGAACAATTTGGGCATAGTTATCTTCTAATATTGCATTTTTATTAGTAATACTTTGTTGAAAATATAATTGAATATCTTCGAGAGATAAATTGAGCTGTCGAAGAAATAAGATCGTTTGTAGCTTTGCAATATCTTGTGAATGATAGTAGCGATAGCCATTATCGTCTACATAACTAGGTACTAGTAAACCAATCTCATGATAGTAACGCAATGTTCTTGTACTAACCGTCGTCACTTTGCTCACTTCACTCGGTGTAAAATAGTTGTGATTTAACATTGTATTATTCTCCACTTTGTTTTATTTTCAATATCATTCATACCTCACTCATCTACTCAGGAGTATGCACTATGACGTAACGTTAAAGTCAATCATTTTTTATAAAATAATGATCTAAAAACGTATATTTCTGCTTTCCTTTGCCATTAAAATAATGTTTCCCAAAGTTATCTAATAATGCATGAAATTCATTGGCATCTTGATTTGTAAAATAATCTGGTAGTGTTATATGCTTTTTAAATTTATCGTAATTCTCTGTGTTTGAATAGCCTAATTTATGATACAAGCGTCGTGTATATCGATCAGGAATAAATTCGATTCCTTGAAAAAGATACACCAATAACACGTCAGCCGTTTCACTACCTATACCACGTATGTTTAACAATGCCTGTCTGAGCGTATCACCATGCATACGCGCAATGGCATCATAGTCAAAGTTGTATTGGCTTAGCCAATTGAATAACGCATGAATGGCCTTCCCTTTATTTTTAAAAAAGCCACTAGAACGTATAATGTCTTGTAGTTCATTTAATGGTAAAGCCAAAATGGTTTGAGGATCAAAACAGGTTTCTTCCTGTAAACGCATTAGCGCCATATCTGCATTGTTCCAATTCGTATTTTGCACTAATATCGCACCAAGCATCATTTCTTCAGGGCTTTCAGCCGGCCACCAATGTTGCGGGCCCATATTGTTTAATAAGATGTTATAAAGTGCTTCAGTCGTAAGCGTTGGCATACACTCACTCCAATCTTTACATAATAATACCCTCACAAATCGAAATTTATGAGGGTGATATCAAAATTTATATAATTCTCTTGATTACATCGTTTCTGGTGCTGATACACCAACTAATGTTAATGCATTGTGTAGTGTAATTCTAACTGCATCTACTAAAGCTACATGTGCTTTCGTTTTTTCTGCATCATCTGTTAATACTTTTTCAGCATTGTAGAATTTATGGAATGCAGATGCTAAATCTTGAATATAGTTCGTTAAACGGTGTGGTGCACGACTTTCTGCTGCACTTTCAATTGTTGATTCAAATTCAGCTACTTTTTTCAATAATTCAATCGCTTTTTCATTTGTAATTGTTGAGAAGTCTGCATCAGTTGTAACTTCAACACCTTGCTCTTTTGCTTGTTTCAAGATTGAGCAAATACGTGCATGTGCGTATTGCGCGTAATAAATTGGATTATCTTGTGATTTTTCTTTTGCAAGTTCTAAATCAAAATCAAAATGAGAGTCCGGACTACGCATTGTTAAGAAGTAACGTGCAGCATCAATGCCAACCTCATCCATAATTTCACGTAAGGTAATCGCATTACCGGTACGCTTACTCATCTTCACTTCGACACCGTCTTGCATTAAACGCACCATTTGCATAATTTGTATTTCAAGACGATCACTATCTACACCAAACGTTTCTAAACTTGCTTTCAAACGATTAATGTAACCATGGTGATCGGCACCCATTAAATCGATCAAAATGTCGTTACCGCGATTAATTTTGTTGTAGTGATACGCAGTGTCTGGTGTGAAATAAGTGTAATTACCATCTTTTTTAATTAACACACGGTCTTTATCATCTTTAAAATCAGATGTACGTAACCAAGTTGCACCATCCGCTTCATATGTGTAACCGAGTTCATTCATTTTAGCTAATGTGTTATCAATAGCACCGTTCTCATATAGTGATGTTTCACTAAACCAATTATCAAAGTGGACATTGAAATCAGCTAAGTCTTTTTTCAATTTATCCATTTCATAATCAACACCAAGTTTTCTAAATGTTTTAAGACGTTCTTCATCAGAATAATCTTTCATTTCTGGGTGCTTATCAGCTAAGTCTTTACCAATTTCGATAATATCTTTACCATTATAACCATCTGCAGGCATTTCATGACTTGTATCACCAAGCGCTTCAAAGAAACGTGTCTCAATTGAACGTGCCAAGTTAGTAATTTGATTACCAGCATCATTAATATAATATTCACGTGTTACATTGTAACCTGCTGCAATTAAAATATTAGCTAGTGAGTCACCAACAGCAGCGTTTCTTGCATGACCAATGTGTAAATCGCCAGTTGGGTTGGCAGAAACATATTCTAATAAGATATTTTTATTTTTAGATGCTTCAGCATAACCAAATCGATTACCTTTTTCAATCGCTTCTGGAATAACTGCAGTTAAATATTGATTATCTAAATAGAAATTAATAAAACCAGGACCCGCGATATCTACTTGCTTCACATTCGCTTTACTTGTGTCTAAGTTGTCAACAATCGCTTGAGCAATTTCACGTGGGTTACGTTTCGCAATCTTAGTTAATACCATTGCGATATTAGTTGAGTAATCTCCATTTTTAGTGTCTTTTGGTATTTCAACTTTGATATCTGGAATATCTTCAGCAAGACCAGCTTTTTTAATACTTGTTTCAATTTCTTGTATTAAAGTTGTTTTTACTTGATCAATAATATTCATTCGCCTATCTCCTTATAATTAATTTCATATTGATATGAGCCCATTTTTTCATCAATTTGATGTAACTCGTATTGAATTTTTAGCTTCCCACCATTTTCATTCACAAAATGCAAGATACTACGTGTTCTAACAGTCAAAGGGATACGTCCAGCTGGAATATCGTAAAGTGTAGTCGTATCATGACCTTCTACAAAGTGAAGATTCATATTAATATCGCCTTTGCGTATTAATTTGACGCCTCGCGCTTCGATTTTAATCGTTACATTAACGACTGCATCTTCAATTTTTTCTTGGTAACGAATATAATCTGCATTCTTTGTTTGCCAAGAACCTTGAGTAGCAAATTCAAATTTTTGTTTTTCACCATTTTGTTTTAAGACTTGCTTCGTTTGAATGTGTATATTCTTATCCAACGTTTGCCTCACCTTAGCTTCTAATTAATACACCACATTATAGCATAATTTAGATAGTGCATGTAGGTGATACTTCTCAGTTTTGAAGCATTTAGGATATATAAGTATCATCATCTATTTTGATAAATTGAGTAATAAAAAGAACAGTATATAGGTTAAATCTTGGGAAATATTACTATAAAATTACTTATTTGAAGTAAACTATCAGCGTGTATTTGGAGATGATATAATATACTGGTCGCCTATCTCTCAGGCGTCAATTTAGGCGTAGAGAGGAGGTGCTAATCTATGCTAGAAATCCTTGTTCACATCACGACCACAGTCATCAGTGGTTGTATTATTGCGATATTCACGCATTGGCTACGTAATCGCAATAATAAATAGGCGACCATAGCCACACCTAAAAATCCCCTCACTACGGCAATAGTGAGGGGATTGGTGCATCTATGCTAGTTTCCTTGTTAACTAAATTATAACACTGGTGAGTGGAGAAATGCAAAATGATTTCATACGATGACTCAACTAATGAGAAGAAACATATTAAACAACGGTAGAAATTGAGGTGTGCGATATATTCGATACTAGAAAAACAACATATTTTAAAATTGTAGTTTCTTTTTTTAGGTAACATCATTCTCACATATATCGGGATAATAACTAATTATTAATGTAATAGAAAACAATATGTGATCCTACATAGACATTAGCATTTAATTTGGCAAGACTATTTGGTAACACTGTGGATGAATTTTTTCTTAATCATTTATTTATCACAAAAAGAGAGTGTAAATCCCCCCCTCTTCTTGTGCAATAGTACTATGTATTAAATGTTGTCTCAAAAACGTCGATGTATTTATCTCCCTACCTATGTATTATTAAAATCATAATGAGAATAATTACCCATATTGACATCAATAATGGTCTTATAGAAATAAGTCTCCATCGTCCTTTTATTATTCTTAAAATGATATCTATGATTATGTAAATAACAAATAGTGCGATAAAAATATAAAGTATGAAAAAATTTCCAATTGCAAAATCTTCTCTATACTGTGAGGATGCTTTAATTGACATGGTGATCATAAATATCAACGACATCAGTAGTGATATGATTCCTTTATATTTAGCTATGTCTAAATTAATTTTCATACTTTCAATTTTGTCATACTTCTGTTGTGTAATCATTTTATCTGGTGCCTTATTTAACTCTTGAATCTTTATTTTTAAGGGTCTAGACCATAATCCCCTTACACCCATAATTCCATACAGTAACACACCTATATTCAATATGAGCATCAAGTTTTCAAACTGATTTGCACTTTCTTCTTTTATGAGAATCACAGGTATTAAATATAAAATGAACGCTATAATATATGTCATTACTGGCAATACTTTAAGACCACCTGAATGCATAACAGATGTAAAATGTACTAAATAAAACAGACCAAATACGATTATAATAAGTAGAATATCCATTATGTGGTAGATACCTCCCATACCTTGACTTTTACATCAACCCAATTCACTTCATCTATTTCATTTATTATATGGTAGTATGGTGAAATCCATTGTTAAACTATCGTACGACATAAATAACCTTTAACTCTTTTCATATCATCTTCCCAATAATCTGGATGAATAGAAAATTCCATTTTTGCTATATGAGGCATTATCAATACGTCTAATTCCATTATTTATTGACTCCATATCTAGTCAAGTCCAGACTCCTGTGTAAAATGCTATACAATGTTTTTACCATTTCTACTTATCAAAATTGA
>NZ_JAESMM010000080.1:309-693 GCF_017893165.1 Staphylococcus sp. GDX8P54P | reverse complement strand
TTCTTTTTTTACCTCACGGTTATGAGTTAGTTCAAATTCGTTCTTTTTAGGTTCTAAATCGTGTTTTTCTTGGAATTGTGCTGTTTTATCCTTTATCTTGTCTACAAACCCCTTAAAAACGTTTTTAAAGGCTTTTAAGCCGTCTGTACGTTCCTTAAGGAATTCCTTAGTGCTTTCATAGATTAAACTCACATCACGCTTTAAATCGCTTATTTTAGACTTTAAAGACTTGTTTTCTTCAAGCAACTCATTATAATCATTTACATTTTCATTAAATCGCTCTACAAGACCACTATATTTTTCTTTAACTTGCCCATGTTCTTTACTTAATTTTTTATATTCTCTCGCCATATCAGTACTCATGAGATTTCTAACATGCTGTTT
>NZ_JAESMM010000080.1:0-141 GCF_017893165.1 Staphylococcus sp. GDX8P54P | reverse complement strand
TTTTTTCTAGAAAATCAATCTCTTTTTCCAAAGTTTGTTTTTTAAATTTAGCTGTCTCAATATGTTTACGGTCAGAGCCACGTTCACCACGCTTCAACTCAAAACCCTGTTTTTTCATATGCTCGGGGAATTTATCTTGTA
>NZ_JAESMM010000079.1:0-1172 GCF_017893165.1 Staphylococcus sp. GDX8P54P | reverse complement strand
ACGTTTTAAGTGTTCATCTTCTGTATCATGAGATATCTTTGTATATTCTTTAAATTCGTCTAGAATCTCATTTGATATAGTGATGTTTTCCATTTACATCACCCCGTTTCTATGCTTGAGCTTTACCGTCTGTAGTGCCACCAGCTGGTGTTGAAGTACGAATTGCAGTAGATAATTTCAAGTCATAAACACGAGATGCGTTATTATCTGCAGGTTGTGCATAAGCAAACGTTTTAGCAGTGTATAAAATACAATCTTCTAATGCTAAAGTTTGGTCGAATTTTTTCACTGTTAATCCGCCACCACGTACTGCATCATAACGATCTGATACAAAAGCTACTAATTTATTAGCAGGTACGAATTCAGAAGTTACAATTGATACGTTGTAAGGTAAAACAGTTACAAAACCACCATTAGCAGTTAAGTAAGTGTAACGTGCTTGTACGTCCCATGAGTCTTGTGGATTAACTACTAATACAACTTTACCGTCAATGTTTACTTCTTTACCGTTTTCTTTAACAGATAAGCCTTTTAATACGTCTTTTAATTCATTTACAGTTGTATCTGCATCTGCAAAAGTTAAAGTTCCAGATGTTGTTTTATCAACGACACCGCCATTTTCTTGAATATCTTTCATTAATCCAACTGGTTGGTCTTTAGATGCACCTTCACCTGTTAAGAATGCAGCTTCTAATGCTACTGAAATAGCTTCTTCGATTTGAGTACGAACAAAACGTTCTACCCAGTTAGGCCCGAACATTTTTAAGTCATCCGGAATAACTACGAAACAAGTTAATTTAGATTGTTTGAATTCTTCTTCATCAAATGCAGCATCTAATTGGCCTTTGATTTCACCAAAGATTTTACCCCAAACAGCTTGACCTGTTGGTTCTGCTTTAATGACACGTGTTACTAAACCTGCATTTTGAATGTTGATTTTTGAAAGGAATGGATGTTCTGATTGTAAATCATCAAACACACGTTCAATGACTGTTTCAGGTAATAATTTTTCTTCTTTATAGCCAACTTCTGTATTAATTTCATTGAAGAATTTGCGTTCTTCTGAAGTTAAAGGATCTTGTGAACGTTTCGCTAAAATACCGTTGTCTACTACACGATTATTCACTTCTGCTGAAATTTCTTTCGGATCTTCTTCTTCTAAGTCTCGTAAT
>NZ_JAESMM010000078.1:0-1178 GCF_017893165.1 Staphylococcus sp. GDX8P54P | reverse complement strand
AATACTTAAATCAAATTCTCCAAAACGTGATATCAAATTGTTATAGGACATAGCTAATACACGTTTTAAGTGTTCATCTTCAGTGTCATGAGAAATCTTTGTATATTCTTTAAATTCTTCTAGAATCTCATTTGATATAGTGATGTTTTCCATTTACATCACCCCGTTTCTATGCTTGAGCTGTACCGTCTGTAGTACCACCAGCTGGTGTTGAAGTACGAACTGAAGTAGATAATTTCAAGTCATAAACACGAGATGCGTTATTATCTGCAGGTTGTGCATAAGCAAACGTTTTAGCAGTGTATAAGATACAGTCTTCTAAAGCTAACGTTTGGTCGAATTTCTTAACTGTTAAACCGCCACCACGTACTGCGTCATAACGATCTGATACAAACGCTACTAATTTATTAGCAGGTACAAATTCAGAAGTTACGATTGATACGTTGTAAGGTAATACAGTTACAAAACCACCATTAGCAGTTAAGTATGTGTATCGAGCTTGGATATCCCAAGAATCTTGTGGATTAACAACTAATACAACTTTTCCATCAATTTTTACCGGTTTACCATCTTCTTTAACCGATAAGCCTTTTAATACATCCTTTAATTCATTCACAGTAGTATCTGCATCAGCAAAAGTTAATGTGCCTGATGATGTTTTATCTACAACGCCGCCGTTACTTTGAATATCTTTCATTAAACCAACTGGTTGGTTTTTAGCAGCACCTTCACCAGTTAAGAATCCGGCTTCTAATGCTACTGAAATAGCTTCTTCAATTTGAGTACGAACAAAACGCTCAACCCAATTTGGTCCAAACATTTTTAAATCATCAGGGATAACTACGAAACAAGTTAATTTAGATTGTTTGAATTCTTCTTCACTGAAAGCAGCATCTAATTGTCCTTTAATTTCGCCAAAGATTTTACCCCAAACTGCTTGTCCAGTTGCGTCGGCTTTAATGATACGAGTAACTAAGCCTGCATTTTGGATATTAATTTTAGAAAGTAATGGATGTTCAGTTGATAAGTCATCAAACACACGTTCAATAACTGTTTCAGGTAATAACTTTTCTTCTTTGTAGCCAACTTCTGTATTAATTTCATTAAAGAATTTGCGTTCTTCTGAAGTTAATGGATCTTGTGAGCGTTTTGCTAAGATACCGTTGTCTACTACACGA
>NZ_JAESMM010000008.1:0-100744 GCF_017893165.1 Staphylococcus sp. GDX8P54P | reverse complement strand
AGTGGACAACGAATTTAAAAGAATTCTGTCCCACTCCCTTACTAGTCTAAGGTTTTAAAATCTTAGACGTATTATTTACGATGTTTCTTTTTATATTTTCTTGCAGCTCTTCTATATTTACGTTGATCTTCAGTTAAGAAGAAGAAATAGTATATTAAATAAATAATGATTGCGATAATTATAAAAGTAAAAATAGTTTTAGCAAATGACATCATAAACGCATTCAGATTTAAGATTAAGCCAATTGCTGCAATAATTAATACTAAATAAAACAATATATTTTTCAAAACAAAAACTCCTATATTTATGAATTATTGGACATGTTAACTTGAGATAGCTTTGTCTTACCTTTATTTAATTTATTAGAATTATTAGTTTCATATCCACTCTTTATATCTTTAAATGCTGATTGTAATTCTTTATTCATTTGTCTAATATTCTTATCTTCATTCTTATTGGCACTTGATAAATCTTTTGTTGAAATCGTGCCTTTATATTTACTATACGCATCATCAATATCGTTTGTTATAGTATTTAATTTTTCAAGATTTTGCTTTTTATCCTCTTTTTTCTTTTTAGTTAAATCTAGTTGATTATAATTACTAATCACTTTAGTAATATCCTGATAGTATTTTGAAGAAGCATCTAGAAATTTAGCTTCTTTATTGTTATCAACAGTTTTAGATACGTTCTTTTTATCTTTATTAAGAGCTTCAACTTGTGCTTTTTGATTACTTATATCTTGATTTAGCTGTTGGATATCTAACTTCAAGTTATGGTTTTCATCTCTTAATTTGGTTGTCTTGTCTTCCAAAGGTCCTAAATTTTGAGAGCCACAACCAACCAATAAACATGAAGCTCCTAGAATAACGATTAATTTTTTCATTAAAATCTCCCTAAACCAAAATCTCTTTATTTCTAAAATAATTATGCTATTATTTTAATGTAAATAGAGCAAATGTACAAACGTTATACTAGGAGTGATTTGTATGAATAAATTAGCAAAAGTTCAAGAACTACTAAATCATCATCAAATAGATGCTTTAGTTATCTTATCAGATTATAATCGAAGATATTTATCTGATTTTACTGGTACAAGTGGTGCATTAGTTATTTCAAAAGATCGTTATCAACTAATAACAGACTTCCGTTATATTGAACAAGCTACCGAACAGGCTACTCATTTCGAAATTATCAAGCGCAGTGGTGGATTAATTGAAGAAATCGTTGAAATTATCAATCATAACCAATTTAAGTCAATTGGGTTTGAAGGTCACTTAGTAAGTTACGATACTTACCAAACGTTAAATCAATCAAGCGCAAATTTAGTTTCAATTGGTGACGACATTGAAAAAATTAGAGAAGTAAAAACACCTGAGGAAATTGAGAAAATTAAATATGCTGCTAAAATAGTTGATGATACATATAATTATATCTTAGAAATTGCCGAGGCTGGCATGACTGAAAGAACATTAAAGGCGAAATTAGAGAGCAAAATGCTAGAATTAGGTGCAGATGGACCTTCATTCGACACAATTGTAGCATCGGGTTATAGAGGCGCCTTACCACACGGCGTAGCAAGTGATAAAGTTATTGAACAAGGGGATATGATCACGTTAGACTTTGGTGCATACTACAGAGGATATTGCTCTGATATTACAAGAACATTTGCTATAGGTGAACCTGATCCAAAGATGAAAGACATTTATAATATTGTTCTTGAATCCCAAATAAAAGCCATCAATGAAATTAAAGCTGGCATGACTGTGGCAGAAGCAGACGCTTTATCAAGAGATTATATTGCGTCTCATGGATATGGAGAAGCATTTGGTCATTCACTCGGTCATGGTATTGGATTAGATATACACGAAGGGCCATTATTGTCTAAAAATGCAAAGGGTACGATTCAAGTAAATAATTGTGTTACTATTGAACCAGGTATTTATGTAGATGGTCTTGGCGGTGTACGTATAGAAGATGATATTTTAATCACTGAAAATGGCTGCGAAGTCTTTACTAAATGTACAAAAGACCTTATTATTTTATAGAAAGCGCATATTTGAGGAGGAAACTGAATGATTTCGGTTAATGATTTTAAAACAGGTTTAACAATTTCTGTAGATAATGGCATTTGGAAAGTTATTGATTTCCAACATGTAAAACCAGGTAAAGGTTCTGCCTTTGTTCGTTCTAAATTACGTAATTTAAGAACAGGTGCAATCCAAGAAAAAACATTTAGAGCTGGAGAAAAAGTTGAACAAGCAATGATTGAAAATCGTCGCATGCAATATTTATATGCAGATGGTGATAATCATGTGTTCATGGATAATGAAACGTTTGATCAAACTGAATTATCAGCAGATTATTTAAAAGATGAATTAAAATTCTTAAAAGCAAACATGGAAGTTCAAATTCAATCATATGAAGGTGAAACAATCGGTGTTGAATTACCTAAGACCGTTGAATTAGAAGTTACTGAAACTGAACCTGGTATTAAAGGTGATACTGCTACTGGTGCAACTAAATCAGCTACAGTTGAAACTGGTTATACATTAAATGTACCTTTATTTGTTAATGAAGGTGATGTATTAGTAATTAATACTGGTGATGGAAGCTATATTTCAAGAGCTTAATTTATTATGAACGATAACTAGAGTCTTTCTGATTACCAATTAGAAAGACTTTTTTTAATACTCAAATCATGCATACAAAAAATTATAAAATATCAGAGTATCATTTATAATATTCATATAATGATATTAACTATTTGCCATAAAATGACACATGCTTGAATTGGCAAGTTGAGTCAAGTAAAATAGATTGGTAGATGAAAACTAAGTCGAGGAGTCAGTAACTTATGAATTTTAAAGAAATAAAAGAATTAATCGAAATTCTTGATCAATCAAGTTTAACTGAAATTAATATTGAAGATAATAAAGGTAGTGTAGTTAATCTAAAAAAACAAAAAGAAACTGAAATAATTACACCACAATATACACAACAAGCACCTTTAGCACCTGCTGCACCAACAATGTCAACACCAAATCAAAGTGTATCAGAAGCACCTGTTGAAGAAAATAAAAGTCAAGATGATGAATCATCATATCAAACGATTAATGCACCAATGGTTGGTACATTTTATAAATCTCCATCACCTGAGGAAGATGCTTATGTTCAAGTTGGTGATAAAGTTACAAATGAATCAACTGTATGTATTTTAGAAGCAATGAAATTATTTAATGAAATTCAAGCAGAAGTTTCTGGAGAAATCGTTGAAATATTAGTAGAAGACGGACAAATGGTAGAGTATGGCCAACCGTTATTTAAGGTGAAATAATGAAAAAAATCTTAATCGCTAACCGTGGCGAAATTG
Source organism: Staphylococcus sp. GDX8P54P (assembly GCF_017893165.1). Taxonomy (NCBI): domain Bacteria; kingdom Bacillati; phylum Bacillota; class Bacilli; order Caryophanales; family Staphylococcaceae; genus Staphylococcus; species Staphylococcus sp. GDX8P54P. The sequence continues at coordinate 97,371 of NZ_JAESMM010000008.1, read as the reverse complement.
CGGTTAGAATTATCAGAGCTTGCCATGATTTAGGCATACAAACCGTTGCTATTTATTCTGAGGGAGATAAAGACGCATTACATACTCAAATTGCTGATGAAGCATATTGCGTTGGTCCTACTCAGTCTAAAGATTCATATTTAAATATTCCTAATATCTTATCTATAGCAACATCAACAGGGTGTGATGGTATTCATCCGGGTTATGGCTTTTTAGCTGAGAACGGTGACTTTGCAGAACTATGCGAAGCTTGCCAATTGAAATTCATTGGTCCTAGCTATGAATCTATTCAAAAAATGGGTATTAAAGACGTTGCAAAAGCTGAAATGATTGCTGCCAATGTGCCAGTTGTGCCAGGAAGCGATGGACTTGTCACATCTATAGAGGATGCTAAACAAATTGCTGAAGAAATCGGCTATCCTGTAATTATAAAAGCGACAGCAGGCGGTGGCGGTAAAGGGATCCGAGTGGCCAGAACAGAGAAAGAACTTGAAAATGGCTATCGAATGACCCAGCAAGAAGCAGAAACTGCTTTCGGTAATGGGGGACTTTATCTTGAAAAATTTATCGAGAACTTCCGCCATATCGAAATTCAAATAATTGGTGACCAATACGGAAATGTAATTCATCTCGGAGAAAGGGATTGCACGATTCAGAGACGTATGCAAAAGTTAGTTGAAGAATCACCATCACCTATATTAACAAATGAACAACGTGAAGAAATGGGAAATGCTGCAATTAGAGCTGCTAAAGCAGTAAATTATGAGAACGCAGGTACAATTGAATTTATTTATGACTTAAATGACAATCAATTTTACTTTATGGAAATGAACACGCGTATCCAAGTTGAACATCCGGTTACTGAAATGGTTACGAGAATAGACTTAGTTAAATTGCAATTAAAAGTTGCGATGGGTGAAACATTACCATATACACAAGATGATATTACTATTAATGGGCATGCGATTGAATATCGTATAAATGCTGAAAATCCATATAAGAATTTCATGCCTTCTCCTGGTAAAATTACCCAATACCTTGCGCCTGGAGGTTATGGTGTGAGAATTGAATCAGCTTGCTATACGAATTATACAATCCCTCCATATTACGATTCTATGGTTGCTAAGTTAATTGTACATGAACCTACTCGTGAAGAAGCGATTATGACTGGAATCAGAGCATTAAGCGAGTATTTAATTTTAGGAATCGATACAACAATTCCGTTCCACTTGAAATTAATGAATAATGATATTTTTAGAAGTGGATCATTTAATACAAATTTCTTAGAGCAATATAATATTATGAATGACAATGAGTAGGAGGTAGTATAAATGGTTAAAGTGGCAGATTATTCAAATTCAAATTTAGGTAAAATTGAAATTGCACCAGAAGTTATCTCTGTAGTTGCAAGTATTGCAGTATCAGAGGTAAACGGTGTTACCGGACATTTTGCAGAATTAAAAAATAGTAATATTGAGAAAATGAGTCGAAAAAATCTCAATAGAAATTTAAAAATAGATGTTAAAGAAGATGGCATTCAAATTGATGTATATTGCTCTATTAAACATGGTATCAATATTTCTAAGTTTGCGAGCAAAATTCAAACATCCATTTTCAACTCAATTAAAACAATGACTGCAATCGAGCCTAAAGAAATTAACGTTCATATCATGCATATCACTGTCGAATAATATAAAGATTACATTAACAAGGAGTTATTTATGAGTCGAAAAGAATCAAGAAAGCAATCATTTCAAACTTTGTTTCAGTTAGAAATGAAAGATACAGAATTAACTATCAATGAAGCAATCAATTTTATTAAAGATGATGAGCCAGATTTAGACTTTGAATTTATACACTGGTTAGTGACTGGTGTAAAAGATCATGAACCGGTTTTAGATGATACGATCAAACCATATCTTAAAGATTGGTCACTTCAACGTTTGCTAAAAACAGACCGTATTATACTACGTATGGCTACATTTGAATTATTACACAGTGATACACCACCAAAAGTAATCATCAATGAAGCTGTAGAATTGGCAAAACAGTTTAGTGACGATGAACATTATAAATTTATTAACGGTGTGCTAAGTAACATAAAATAATTAATTTGAGTGATGACTATGTCTGAATACTTAAGTGTAACAACATTAACAAAATATATTAAATACAAATTTGACCAAGACCCACATTTACAGTCTATTTTGCTTAAAGGCGAACTATCTAACTTTAAAAGGCATTCTAGCGGACACCTTTATTTCAATGTTAAAGATAAAGATAGTGTCATTAGTGCAATGATGTTTAAGGGCAATGCTAGCAAACTTACTTTTGATCCTAAAGAAGGTGACGAAGTTCTCTTAGAAGCACGTGTTTCAGTATATGAGCGACGTGGAAACTATCAAATTTATGTCAATAAGATGGAATTAGATGGTATAGGGAACTTGTATCAAAAGTTAGAACAATTAAAGATAAAATTAAAAAAAGAAGGCTATTTTAGTAATAAATATAAAAAGCCTATTCCCCGGTTTCCTAAAAAAATTGCGATTTTAACTGCAAGTACTGGTGCAGCAATTAGGGATATTGTGTCTACAATCAATAGCAGATATCCTTTAGTTGAAAAAATTCAATTAAGTACTTTAGTGCAAGGAACTCAAGCAAAAGAAGATATTATCGAAAAAATAAAACACGCTGACGCGCTTGGCGTCGATACTATTATAGTTGGTCGTGGTGGTGGTTCTATAGAAGATTTATGGAACTTTAACGAAGAGGATGTTGTGAAAGCAATCTTTGAATGTCAAACTCCTATTATTTCAGCTGTCGGACATGAAACTGATTTTACATTGAGTGATTTTGTCGCTGATGTAAGGGCAGCAACACCTACTCAAGCTGCGGTCATCGCTACACCCGATCAGTACGAATTGATGCAACAAATTAAACAATATCAATTTTCGCTTTCAAGATATATAAAACAATATCTTGAAAAACAACATAAACAGCTCGACCATTTATCATCGTATTATAAATTTAAACAACCTTCATTATTATATGATCAACAAATTCAACGAAAAGATGATTTAGAAAAGCAATTATCTCAATTAATATCATCTAAAATTGAAAGTAAAAAGTATCAAATTAAAGTACTTCGTCAAAATTTTAATTTAAAAGCTTTAAAGCAATCCATTACGCAAAATAATAAACACTTAATGAACATTAATAGTCGATTAACAAACTTAACAAAGAAAAGTATTCAAAATAATCAATTAGAGCTCAAAAATAAAATTGAACTATTAAACAACTTAAGTCCGACTAATACAATGCTAAGAGGCTATACTATTATTAATAAGAACGACCAAGTGATTACAAGTACACAAGACTTAAATGAAAATGATGAAATTACATTAGCAATGAAAGATGGTAGCGTTGATGCTATTGTTAAAAAGGTTAGGTGTGAACATGAGTAAAGATCAACAAAGTTTTGAAGAAATGATGCAAGAATTGGAAAAAATCGTTCAAAAGTTAGATAATGAAACTGTATCTCTTGAAGAATCACTAGAGTTATATCAGCGAGGAATGAAACTTTCAGCCACATGTGATGCAACGCTAAAAGATGCGGAAAATAAAGTTAATCAACTTATTAAAGATGAAGCAGAGGATGAAGATAATGACAAAGATGTCAATGAATGAGTTAATTGAACAAATTAATAGCGCTCTTGACGGTGTAATTAAACCTTCACCATTAAATACCAATCTTGAAGAAAGTATGCAGTATTCACTTAATGCAGGTGGTAAAAGAATAAGACCGCTACTTGTTTTCTTAACGTTGGATGTATTAAATCAAGATTATATCAAAGGTAAACAAACGGCTTTAGCATTGGAAATGATTCACACATATTCTTTAATACATGATGATTTACCTCCTATGGATAATGATGATTATCGTCGTGGAAAATTAACAAATCATAAAGTTTATGGTGAATGGAAGGCTATTTTAGCTGGAGACGCACTTTTAACGAAGGCTTTTGAAATCGTTGCTGACGATGAGTTATTAGAACCAGAGGTTAAAGTAAAGGTGCTTTCAAGATTAGCTCACAATAGCGGTCACTTAGGTATGGTTGGTGGCCAAACATTAGACATGCAAAGCGAGGATAAACCTGTTGATTTGGAAACCCTTGAACAAATACATAAAGCTAAAACAGGTGCATTATTAAAATTTGCGATATTAAGTGCTGCCGATATTGCAAAAGTCGATCAATCGACGTCACAATTACTTGAATCATTTAGCGATCATCTAGGTCTAATGTTCCAGATTAAAGATGATTTACTAGATGTGTATGGTGATGAATCTAAGTTAGGTAAAAAAGTAGGTAGTGATATTGAAAATCACAAAAGCACTTATGTTTCATTATTAGGAAAAAAAGGTGCAGAAGATAAACTTGATTTCCATAAAAATGCTGCCACTGAATCAATTAAAAAGCTCTCTGAGCAATACGATATTAAGCCTTTACTAGATGTCGTTGATTTATTTTACACTCGTGATCATTAAGTTGAACGAATAAGAACCCTTTAAAGTTATTGTTTTATACATCAGCTTTGAAGGGTGTTTTAATACTTTATTTTAATGACTAGGTGCTCGTTATTATTATTATTAAAAATTTACATAATTATTTATAAATATATACATTTTTTCAAACAAAATCATTCAATAATAGCGCTATGTCATTAATTTAAACAATTTACGATTATTGAGTTATCAGTTACTTATGCATAATAGCAATAGTAGTAGTGAAAATTATGTTGTGTTAAAATCATTGTATAATTATTCGAAACTAGGAGTGTTCATAATGGCAAAAAAATCAGTGAGACACATAAAAATAAGAGAAATTATCTCAAGCGAAAAGATAGAAACGCAAGACGAACTCGTCAAACGTCTAAATGAATACGACCTTAATGTGACTCAAGCAACCGTATCTCGTGATATTAAAGAATTACAATTAATCAAAGTACCCGCACCGACAGGTCAATATGTTTATAGCTTGCCGAATGATCGAAAATATCATCCACTTGAAAAATTGGGACGTTATCTTATGGACTCATTTGTTAACATTGAAGGAACTGGAAATTTACTAGTCTTAAAAACATTACCAGGTAACGCTCAATCAATAGGTGCTATACTAGACCAAATCGATTGGGACGAAGTGCTCGGTACTATTTGTGGAGATGACACTTGTCTTTTAATTTGTAAAGATGAAGAAGCAAGTAATACAATTAAAACTAGAATTTTCAATTTATTATAAGGATGCGATGAATTCATGTTACAAACCTTATCAATAAAACAATTTGCAATTATTGATGAATTAGAAATTCATTTTTCAGATGGCCTTACAGTACTGAGTGGTGAAACTGGTTCAGGTAAGTCAATCATCATAGATGCTATTGGCCAATTAATTGGGGTGCGTGCTTCATCAGACTATGTTAGACATGGTGAAAAAAAGGCAATTATTGAAGGTATCTTTGACATAGACGAAAGTAAAGATGTTATTCATATCCTTCAGGACCTAGATATAGATATTGATGAAGACTTTTTATTAGTAAAAAGAGAAATTTTTAGTACTGGTAAAAGTATTTGTAGATTAAACAATCAAATCGTAACACTTCAAGATTTACGTAAAGTCATGCAAGAGTTATTAGATATTCATGGTCAACATGAAACTCAAACACTTCTTAAACAAAAGTACCATTTAAAATTATTAGATGACTATGCAGAGGATAAATATTCAACTACAAAAGAACAATATCAAAACGTGTTTAACCAATATAAAAGTAAAACAAAGGAATTAGAAGATCTAGAGTCTGCAGATCAAGCGTTACTTCAACGTTTAGATTTAATGAAATTTCAATATGAAGAATTAGAAGAAGCTTCTCTAAAAGAAGGCGAAATTGAACAATTAGAAGTTGATATTCGTAGAATTCAAAATTCTGAGAAACTAAGCTTAGCGCTTAATAATGCCCATGTTACTTTAACCGATGAACACGCGATTACAGATAGACTTTATGAATTAAGTAATCATTTGCAATCCATTGATGAAATTCTGCCGGATAAATTTAGTAAACTTAAAGAGGATATCGACCAATTTTATTATACGCTTGAGGATGCCAAACACGAGATATATGATGAAATGTCGAACAACGAATTTGATGAACAAATGCTCAATGAATTAGAATCCCGAATGAATTTATTAAATAATCTCAAAAGAAAATATGGCAAAGATATCGATGAATTAATGACTTACAAAGACAAACTGCAAAATGAAATTGCTAAAATTGAAAATTATGAGGAAAGTACATCTCAATTACGTGAGGAAATTAATCGATTATATGAAGAAGTCATGTCTCAAGGTAAGTTATTATCTAAGGCGCGTCGTACTGTAGCACGCACATTAAGAGACCATATCGTTTCCGAAATTCAAAATTTACAAATGAAAGATGCTAATTTAGAAATTTCTTTCCAATTATTAGAAAAGCCAACGATTGATGGTATAGAATTCGTTGAGTTCCTAATAAGTCCAAATAAAGGAGAACCACTTAAGAGTTTAAATAAAATTGCCTCTGGTGGTGAGCTATCTCGTATTATGCTCGCTTTAAAAAGTATATTTGTACAATCACGAGGACAAACAGCAATTCTATTTGATGAGGTTGATTCGGGTGTGTCTGGTCAAGCTGCCCAAAAAATGGCTGAAAAAATGAGAGATATCGCAGAATATATCCAAGTCATTTGTATCTCTCACTTACCACAAGTCGCATCAATGAGTGATCATCATTTATTAATAAGCAAAGCTTCCAATGATGACCGTACAACAACTCAAGTTAAAGAATTAAAAGATGATGATAAAATTGATGAAATCGCACGCATGATTTCTGGTGCTAGTGTGACGGAATTAACTAGAGAAAATGCAAAAGAAATGATTAGCCAAAATCAAAGAAAAAAATAGGGTGCGGTACTGCAATTAAAGTTAATCGTTGTCCCACCCCAGCATGCTTAGCTTGTAGAATTTTTTGATAAAATTCTCTTTGCTTGGCAATGCATAGGTAAGAATGACTAGGTTTGAAAAAAAGCTTGATTTAAGCGCATTTTCAAACGAGTCGGCTACTGCTAAAATAATAAATTAGGCTGAGACTTATATTTTGTCCCAACCTCTTAGGTAATATATTAGTTTTATTACTATTAAATTTTGATGTAAAATGTATAATAAATCACTGATTTAAATAGATTAATTTTTATGAGCTATGCTCATTGCGTTATAAATGACATAAGACATTTAAAATCTATTTATATTGAGCATTGTTGCATCATACTATTGATAAATAAATTGTAAATGCGTTAGGAGTAAAAAAATGAGCGAAAAGCAATATGACTTAGTCGTTTTAGGTGGAGGAACCGCTGGATATGTGGCGGCCATACGAGCATCTCAACTGGGTAAAAAGGTAGCTATTGTAGAGAAATCATTATTAGGTGGAACTTGTTTACATAAAGGGTGTATCCCTACAAAAGCATTATTAAAATCTGCTGAAGTATTAAGAACGGTGAAAGAATCCGCTGACTTTGGGGTGAATATAGACCATTTTTCATTTGACTTAAAAACTATGATGGAACGTAAAGACACTATTGTTAGCCAAATGCATCATGGTATAGATAGTTTAATGCAAAAAAATCACATTGATGTTTTTAATGGTACTGGAAGAATAATGGGTACATCTATTTTTTCACCACAAAGTGGTACAATCTCAGTTGAATACGAAGATGGTGAATCTGATCTTTTACCTAATCAATATGTCTTAATTGCTACAGGATCATACCCAACACAATTACCATTTTTACCTTTCAATCATGAAACAGTATTATCTAGCAGTGACATGCTTGAACTCACTGATTTACCCTCAAAGATAGCAATCATAGGCGGTGGTGTGATTGGACTTGAATTCGCTTCTTTATTAATAGACTTAGGTGTAGAGGTTAGTGTAATTGAGGCTGGAGAACGAATTCTACCTGCTGAAAGTGCTCAAATTGCAAAATTTCTTAAAACCGCTCTTAGCGAAAGAGGCGTTGCATTTTATGAAAATTGTGCTTTAAGTGATGCATCAGTAACCGTTAACGCTAATTCCGTAACCATTCAAGTCAATGAGGAAAAAACATTAGAATTAGACAAAGTTTTAGTAGCAATTGGACGTACTCCTAACACCAATGATATTGGGTTAAATAATACTAAAATTCAAACAGATCAATTAGGCAACATTTTAGTTAATGAATGCTTACAAACAGAAGATAAACATATCTATGCTGCTGGTGATTGTATAGGCAAATTACAATTAGCTCATGTGTCTTCAAAAGAAGGCATTTTAGCTGTCGAACATATGTTTAATGGATCTAACTTACCTTTAAACTATAACAAAATGCCAAAATGTATATATACACATCCTGAAGTTGCTTCCATTGGTTATAATAAGGAGTCTGCCAAAGCGCAAAATATTAAATCTAAATCATTTAAAGTGGGATTTAATGCAATAGGTAAAGCTGTGATAGAGACTAATGCTAAGGATAAAGGCTTTTGCGAAATGGTTATTGATCAAGAAACAAATGAAATTATCGGTATTAGCATGATTGGACCACAGGTTACTGAATTAATCAATGAAGCGTCATTATTACAATTTATGAATGGCTCAGCAATTGAATTAGGTCTGACAACACATGCACATCCTTCAATATCTGAAGTATTAATGGAATTGGGATTGAAAGTAGAAAATAGAGCGATACATGTTTAATAGGAGGAATATTTAAAATGATTGATTATAAATCTGTCGGACTCTCAGAAGATGACCTCAAAGAAATCTATAAATGGATGGATTTAGGCAGAAAAGTAGATGAACGATTATGGTTACTAAACCGTGCGGGTAAAATTCCCTTTGTCGTAAGTGGACAAGGTCAGGAAGCCACTCAAATAGGAATGGCTTATGCTATGAAAGAAGGAGATATTTCATCTCCATATTATAGAGATTTAGCATTTGTAACTTATATGGGTATTTCTCCTTATGATACAATGCTAGCTTCATTCGGTAAAAAGGATGATATTAATTCTGGTGGCAAGCAGATGCCATCTCACTTCAGTCATCGTGAAAAAGGGATATTATCTCAAAGTTCTCCTGTTGCAACTCAAATACCGCATTCAGTAGGTGCTGCTTTAGCTTTGAAAATGGATAAAAAACCTAATATCGCTACAGCCACTGTAGGTGAAGGAAGTTCAAATCAAGGAGATTTTCACGAAGGGTTAAACTTTGCAGGTGTACACAAACTACCTTTTGTTTGCGTCATTATTAATAATAAATACGCGATATCAGTTCCAAATTCACTACAATATGCCGCCGAAAAACTTTCTGATAGAGCTTTAGGCTATGGTATCCACGGTGAAACTGTAGATGGTAACGATCCTATTGCTATGTATAAAGCAATGAAAGAAGCTAGAACACGTGCATTAAATGGTGAAGGTGCTACCTTAATTGAGGCCGTTACAAATCGTATGACACCACATTCATCAGATGATGATGATACATATCGTACTAAAGAAGAACGAGAAGCTTTAAAAACGTATGATTGCAATCTTAAATTTAAAGATTATTTACTCGAACAAGGTATCATCGATCAAGCATGGTTAGATCAGTTAGAGCAAGCACATAAAGAAATTATTACCAAAGCCACAAAAGACGCAGAACAAGCGCCATATCCATCTGTAGATGAAACATATCAATTTGTGTATGATCCAGAAGGAGGTATTGGCAATGAGTAAAATGACTTATATTGAAGCGATACAACAAGCACAAGATTTAGCCATGGAACAAGATAACAATGTATTTATACTTGGTGAAGATGTTGGGAAGAAAGGTGGCGTATTTGGCGCTACACGTGGTTTACAAGAAAAATACGGTGTTGAAAGAGTAATTGATACCCCGTTAGCCGAATCTAATATCGTTGGTACTGCTATTGGCGCTGCAATGATTGGCAAACGACCAATTGCAGAAATTCAATTTGCAGATTTTATCTTACCAGCAGTTAATCAAATTATAAGTGAAGCAGCAAAAATGCGTTATCGTTCAAATAATGACTGGCAATGCCCGATTACAATAAGAGCACCTTTTGGTGGTGGTGTTCATGGTGGTTTATACCATTCTCAAAGTATCGAAAGTATTTTCGCTTCTACACCTGGGCTTACAATCGTCATTCCTTCATCACCTTATGATGCTAAAGGGTTATTGTTATCTTCTATTGAATCTAATGATCCAGTACTATTTTTTGAACATAAAAAGGCCTATCGCTTCTTAAAAGAAGAAGTACCAGAAGAATATTATACTGTTCCTCTTGGAAAAGCTGATGTTAAACGAGAAGGCAACGATATTACAGTATTTACATATGGATTATGTGTAAATTATTGTATGCAAGCTGCTGATATTTTAGCCGCTGATGGTATCAGTGTAGAAATTGTTGATTTAAGAACAGTTTACCCTTTAGATAAAGAGACAATTATTGAACGCGCCAAAATCAATGGCAAGATTTTACTCGTAACTGAAGATAATCTTGAAGGTAGTATCATGTCAGAAGTTTCGGCAATTATTGCTGAAAACTGTTTATTTGAACTTGATGCACCGATTATGAGGTTAGCTGGACCAGATGTACCTTCAATGCCATTTTCTCCGAATTTAGAAAATGAAGTTATGATGAATCCTGATAAAATCTTAGAAAAAATGAGAGAACTTGCACAATTTTAAGGAGGCAAAATTATGGATGTTAAAATGCCTAAACTAGGCGAAAGTGTTCATGAAGGTACAATCGAGCAATGGCTTATTTCTGTAGGAGACTATGTAGACGAATATGAACCCTTATGTGAAGTCGTTACTGATAAAGTAACCGCTGAGGTACCTTCAACGGTTTCTGGTACTATTACTGAAATCTTAGTTTCTGAAGGAGAAACAGTTCAAATAGATCATGTTATATGTAAAATTGAATCTTCTGAGTCAAATCAATCAACGAACACGCATAATAATAAACAAGAAACAGATGATAATAAGAATGAAACAACTGTTAATACAAACAATATGGATGTCTTAACTGATAAAACGCCAAAATCAGACTCAAGTGTTCACACTGATCAGAACGTTCGTCAAAATGAACAATCAAATACAGAATCAGCACCGTCACCACTAAATAATGGTCGCTATTCTCCTGTCGTATTTAAAATTGCTTCTGAAAATAATGTTGATTTATCACGTGTGCGTGGCACAGGTTTCGAAGGAAGAGTAACTAAAAAAGATATTGAAGCTTATGTGCATTCTGAGAAACAAAATTCTAAACTTAATAACAAAACAGAGCCATCTTTTGAAAATCAAGTGGCCAGCACTGATTCAAATCATACGCAACCAGGTCAGTCTATTCCGGTAAAAGGCGTACGAAAAGCAATTGCCCAAAACATGGTAACAAGTGTTACTGAAATTCCACATGGATGGATGATGGTTGAAGTTGATGCAACTAACTTGGTTAAAACGAGAAACCATCATAAAAACACATTCAAAGAGAATGAAGGATATAATTTAACCTTCTTTGCATTCTTTGTAAAAGCTGTTGCAGAAGCGCTCAAATCAAACCCACTCTTAAATAGTAGTTGGGACGGTGAGGAAATTATCATTCATAAAGACATTAATATTTCGATTGCAGTTGCAGATGAAGATAAATTATATGTTCCAGTTATCAAACATGCTGATGAAAAATCTATTAAAGGCATTGCTAGAGAAATCAATGAATTAGCACGAAAAGCTAGAAATAAACAATTAACTCAAGAGGACATGTCAGGTGGAACGTTTACGGTTAATAACACTGGTACATTCGGTTCTGTTTCGTCAATGGGTATTATTAACCATCCACAAGCTGCAATATTACAAGTAGAATCAATTGTAAAAAAACCTGTCGTGATTGATGACATGATAGCAATTAGAAGCATGGTTAATTTATGTATTTCGATTGATCACCGTATATTAGATGGTGTCCAAACAGGTCGCTTCATGTCGCAAGTAAAACAACGAATTGAGCAATTTACAGTTGAAAATACAAGTATTTATTAGTATGTAATAAGATGGCATAGCCTTGGACAACCTATTTGAACTCTATCGTTTAAATTAGTAGAATAACATTGAATAAATAAAAGATTGAAAGGTGATTCAAAATGGATTTAAATTTTGATTTATATATGAATGGTGTGGTTGAACAAGCTCGTAACGAAATTGAAAGTGCAGGATACGAGCAATTAACATCAGCAGAAGACGTTGATAAAGTATTACAACAAAATGGTACATCATTAGTAATGGTTAATTCTGTATGTGGGTGTGCAGGTGGAATTGCGCGTCCAGCAGCATCACATGCATTACATTATGATAAGTTACCAGATCGATTAGTTACTGTATTTGCTGGTCAAGATAAAGAAGCTACGCAACAGGCTAGAGATTACTTTGAAGGATATGCACCTTCAAGCCCATCTTTTGCTCTAATTAAAGATGGTAAAATTACCGAAATGATCGAACGTCATCAAATAGAAGGCCATGATGTAATGGATGTTATTAATCAATTACAAAGCCTATTTGATAAGTATTGCGACGAAAGATAAGAGGATTTACCGATGCTAAAGTTAAATCCGTATAAGATTGGATTTAGAACACTTAAAACTGCGGTAGGTATAACGCTAGGTGTCATTTTAGCCAAATGGATAGGACTTGATAATTATGCATCAAGTGCTATCCTCATTGTATTGTGTATCAAACATACAAAAGTTCATTCAGTACAAGCTATCGTATCACGATTTGTATCTTGTATTTTAATTCTACTATTCGGTTCACTTGTATTTAGCCTACTAGGTCAGAGTGCACTTGTTCTAGGATTAATTGTTTTATTATTTATTCCTATAACTGTCATGCTTAAGGTTCAAGAGGGTGTTGTAACGAGTTGCGTCATATTACTACATGTTTTTAATGCAACAACGATTAATTTACATTTAATTATCAACGAACTACTCTTATTAACTATTGGGCTAGGAATTGCATTCATCATGAATTTAATTATGCCGAGTTTGGATAAAACACTCGTTTCTTTCAAGAAAGAAATTGAAAAAGGATTCAAAGACATATTTATGGCATATAGTGAAGCGTGCTCGAATTATAGTAATGATTTGTCTTTATCTTTCGAGAAACTTCAGTTGGATATTCGTAAAGCGAAATCTATTGCATTTAGAGATGTTAAAAATCATTTTATTCGAAATGAAAACTCTTATTATCACTACTTTGATATGAGACAAGAACAACTTGAATTACTTCGTAGAATTAAACCTTTATTAAATCAAGTTACTGTCGACGATCCTCTATTGGCAGATGTATCACATTTAATGACAGAAATTGGTAATAATGTAAATAGTAACGACTATACTGCACTTCGTTTACATTCATTATATGAAATCCGTTTGTCATTAGATGAATTACCACTTCCTAAATCTCATCAATCTTTAAAATCACGTTCAAGTATGATGCAAATATTAAATGAGTTAGAAGAGTATCTAAATATTAAATCTCAGTTTGGTTCATTAAGATTGCATAATGAATTATAATAAGTTATTAAATAGAAAAGAGGCTAAGACGAGATGTTCGTCTTAGCCTCTTTTCTATAAATATTAATGCATCAATGGCACTAAACTTGTGAGTAGTAATGCTGCTATAATAGCGACTAACATTACAATAATTATAATTCTTAGTACTTTATTATTCACTATTTGACGCTCCTTATTAAAGTACTTAGTAACATGTACTTTACCAAATATATAAATTAACCATAAATGATTTTAATACAAATGGCAATCAATTTATTTTTGATATTGTAGAAAGTTAGTTAAAATAGAAATCAAATAAGAAAGGGGTTTTATCACAATGATAAACAGTCAACGATTACTTGAAACATTTCTAGAATTAGTGAAAATAAATTCTGAAACAGGTCATGAGGAAGTCATCCAACCCATTCTAAAAAAGAAATTTGAAGCATTAGGTTTACATGTTGCTGAAGACAGAGCTTCAGAAAAGTCATGGTTAGGTGCTAATAATCTTATATGTACATTGCCCGCAACAAGTGATAACCAAGATGTAGCTAAAATTTATTTCACTAGCCATATGGATACCGTAGTGCCAGGGTTAAATATTCAACCTCAAATTAATGATGATGGCTATATATACTCAGATGGAACAACCATCTTAGGTGCGGATGACAAAGCAGGATTAGCAGCAATTATTGAGACAATACAGTATCTTAATGACAATAAAATACCACATGGTCAAATTCAATTCATAATTACTGTTGGTGAAGAGTCAGGTCTTAAAGGTGCGAAAGAATTAGATAAATCACTCATAGACGCTGAATTTGGTTATGCTGTCGATGCTAGTCAACCTGTTGGTACAACAGTCGTACGTGCACCAACTCAAATGGTCATCAATTCGACTATTTTAGGTAAAACTGCTCATGCTAGTACGCCTTCAGAAGGGATTAGTGCAATTAATATTGCCGCAAAAGCAATAAGTCGTATGAAACTAGGTCAAATTGATCAATATACAACTGCAAATATAGGTAAATTTCACGGTGGTTCTGCAACTAATATTGTTGCAGATGAAGTCATGCTAGAAGCTGAAGCACGTTCTCATAATGAACAAAGTATTGAGCAACAAGTAGCACATATGAAAGAAATATTTGAGTCAACTGCGCAAGAATTTGGTGGAGAAGCCAAAGTAATGATTGAGAAAAGCTATCCTGGCTTTAAATTAAATGATGAAGATAAAGTTACGCAATATGCTATAAATAGTGCGAAAGAATTAGGATTAGCTGGTGATACTGTTATTGCTGGAGGTGGCTCAGATGGTAGTATTATTAATACATTTGGAATCCCTACAGTCATTTTAGGTGTGGGCTATGAACACATTCACACTACATCAGAACGCATTTCAATTAAGTCTCTCAACGACTTAGCAACACAAATTGTCAAAATTATTGAATTAGTAGCTAAATCGTAATTTAGTTTAGTGAAGTACATTCTAGTTTTATGATACAATACTATTGAAAAATTGAATGAGAGAGGTAAGTAATATGACTCAACAAATAGGTGTAGTAGGTTTAGCTGTAATGGGAAAAAACCTGGCTTGGAATATCGAATCACGTGGTTATAGTGTATCTGTATTCAACCGTTCAAGTGAAAAAACAGATGAGATGGTGAATGAATCTAAAGGTAAACAAATCCACCCAACATATTCTTTGGAAGAATTTGTGAATTCATTAGAAAAACCACGTAAAATTTTATTAATGGTCAAAGCTGGTCCTGCAACAGATGCAACAATTGACAGTTTACTGCCATTATTAGATGATGATGACATTTTAATTGATGGTGGTAACACTAATTATCAAGATACAATCCGTCGAAATAAAGCCTTAGCTGAAAGTGGTATTAACTTTATCGGTATGGGCGTATCTGGTGGTGAAGTAGGTGCCCTTACTGGCCCTTCATTAATGCCAGGCGGTCAAGAAGCAGCTTACAATAAAGTAAGTGATATATTAGATGCTATAGCTGCAAAAGCTAAAGATGGTGCATCATGTGTAGAATATATAGGACCAAATGGCGCAGGTCACTATGTTAAAATGGTTCACAATGGTATTGAATATGCAGATATGCAACTTATCGCAGAAAGTTATGCAATGATGAAAGATTTATTAGGCATGTCACATGAAGACATCTCTAGAACGTTTAAAGAATGGAATGCCGGTGAGTTAGAAAGTTATTTAATTGAAATCACAGGTGATATCTTTACTAAATTAGACGATGACAATGAAGCACTTGTTGAAAAAATCTTAGATACTGCAGGTCAAAAAGGTACAGGTAAATGGACTTCTATCAATGCTTTAGAATTAGGTATTCCTTTAACAATTATTACTGAATCTGTATTTGCACGTTTCATTTCATCAATTAAACAAGAACGTGTGAATGCATCTAAAGAATTAAATGGCCCTAAAGCAGAATTTACTGGTGATAAAGAAGCGTTCTTAGAAAAAATCCGTAAAGCTTTATATATGAGTAAAATTTGTTCATACGCACAAGGATTTGCGCAAATGCGTAAAGCTAGCGAAGAAAATGAATGGAATTTAAAATTGGGCGATTTAGCAATGATATGGCGTGAGGGTTGTATTATTCGTGCTCAATTCTTACAAAAAATTAAAGACGCTTATGATAATAACTCAGAATTACAAAACCTTTTATTAGATCCTTATTTCAAAGGTATTGTCACAGAATATCAAGATGCGTTGAGAGACGTAGTGGCAACAGGTGTGCGTAACGGTGTACCAACACCCGGCTTCTCTGCCAGCGTAAACTACTATGATAGTTATCGTTCTGAAGATTTACCAGCAAACTTAATTCAAGCGCAACGTGACTATTTCGGTGCACATACGTATGAACGTAAAGATAAAGAAGGTATCTTCCATACACAATGGGTTGAGGAATAATCACTAATGCTTTAGAGAAGCGCCTAAGACATATATAATATAATGATGCTATTTTGCAAAATCATAGTAGCTGACTGTATTAACAATGAACTTGTAACACGCTTCTTTCAAACCAACTCGAGGCTCTTGAAAATAGCATTTCATCAAGATATGCGACAAGCTAAGCAAGCTAGGAGTGAGACAGAAATAAATTTTGAAACAATACTATTTCTGTTTCACTCCCTTCTTTTTTGCATTTAGTGCAAACGATTGCACAAAATGATTGACTTCCTATAAGCAATTCTATACGATAAAAATATAGATGAATATGAAAGCGTTTACTATAAAATCTTAGTGAGGTGATATGCGACGGTTACAATTAAAGACGTTGCAAAAGAGGCTAATGTAGCTACATCTACAGTATCAAGAGTCATACAAAACAATCCGAAAATTAGTGATTCGACTACTATTAAAGTCAAAGCAGCTATGGCCAAATTAGGTTATATTCCTAATCAAGCGGCGAGAACATTAATAACAAATAAAACATTGACCATTGGATTAATACAAAAAAGTTCTGCGCCTGAAATACGTCAAAATCCCTTTAATAGCGATGTTCTCAACGGTATCAATCAGGCATGTAATCGAAGAGGCTATTCAACTAGAATGACTGTATCAGAGAAAAGCGCTGACCTATACGAAGAAGTAAAGACAATGATTCAATCTAAAAGTGTAGATGGCTTTATTCTTTTGTATTCTTTGCAAGATGATCCTGTAGAACGACTACTTCATGAGTTTAATGTGCCTTATCTGATTATTGGGAAATCTTTAAACTATGATCAAGTTATACACATCGATAATGATAATGTCGATGCAGCTTTTGAATTAGCAAAGTATTTGTATCAATTAGGTCATCGGTCAATGTTATTTTTACAAGAATCTGGACATTATGCAGTTACAGAAGATCGTACAGAAGGATTTAAACAATACTGTAACGACGTTAACATTCCTATTAACTACGCCGTAATAGCGTCTATCAAAGATTTGCGTGATTGTATAAAACACTATTGTATTGATGTTCGTCATAAGCCTACAGTGATTATAACGTCTGATGCTATGTTGAATATGCAATTATTAAATGTGTTGTATGAATATCAAATCCACATACCAAATGATATACAAACTGCTACATTTAATACATCTTTTCTCACTGAAAACGCAACGCCATCACAAACAAGTGTAAATATTAACCCAGATATACTTGGCCTAACAGCAGGTAATACAATCATTGATGTATTAGGAAATAAAGCTATTTCTTTTACTGCAAAAATGATTTCAACTCAAATAGTAGAAAGGGTATCAACTACAAAACGATAAAGGAGCATACTTATGACAAAAAATTGGTGGAAAGAAGCAGTAGCGTATCAAGTTTATCCAAGAAGTTTTAATGATAGTAATAATGATGGTATTGGTGATTTACCAGGTGTAATCGAAAAATTAGACTATCTCAAAGACTTAGGCATAGATGTTATTTGGCTAAGTCCAATGTATAAATCGCCTAACGATGATAATGGTTATGACATCAGTGATTATCAAGATATTATGGATGAATTTGGTACAATGGAAGATTTTGACCGTCTATTAAAAGGGGTACATGACCGTGGTATGAAACTCATATTAGATTTAGTCGTTAACCATACATCTGATGAGCATCCATGGTTTATTGAATCTAAATCTAGTAAAGATAATCCAAAAAGAGACTGGTACATTTGGGCAGACCCTAAAGAGGATGGTTCTGAACCTAATAATTGGGAGAGTATCTTTAATGGGTCAACTTGGCAGTTTGATGAGACAACGAACCAATATTACTTCCACTTATTTAGTAAAAAACAACCAGACTTAAATTGGGATAACCCAGATGTTCGTGAAGCAGTATTTAACATGATGAACTGGTGGTTTGAAAAAGGTATTGACGGCTTCCGTGTCGATGCTATAACCCATATTAAGAAAACATTTGAAGCTGGCGACTTACCTGTACCAGAAGGAAAGACATATGCTCCAGCCTTTGATGTAGATATGAATCAACCAGGTATTCAGAATTGGTTGCAAGAAATGAAAGATGCGTCTCTTAGTAAATATGACATTATGACTGTTGGAGAAGCTAATGGTGTTAATCCAGATAATGCAGAAGATTGGGTAGGAGAAGATAAAGGGAAATTCAATATGATTTTCCAATTTGAACATTTAGGTTTGTGGAGTACTGGTGATTCTCAATTTGATGTTAAATCATATAAAACGGTTTTAAATCGTTGGCAAAAGAGACTAGAAGGAATTGGTTGGAATGCACTCTTCATAGAAAACCATGATCAACCTCGACGTGTGTCTACTTGGGGGAACGATAAAGATTACTGGTTTGAATCCGCTACAAGTCATGCAGTTGTCTATTTCTTACAACAAGGTACACCGTTTATCTATCAAGGACAAGAAATCGGTATGACTAATTATCCTTTCGAAAGTATTGAAACATTTAATGATGTTGCTGTTAGAAATGAATATCAAATTGTCAAAGCGCAAGGTGGAGATGTTGATCAATTACTAGATAAGTATAAAATGGAAAATCGAGATAACTCACGTACACCTATGCAATGGGATGATAGTCCAAATGGTGGATTCACGGAAGGTGAACCTTGGTTCCCAGTTAACCCGAATTATAAAAAAATCAATGTTGCTCAGCAATTAGAAGATGCAGACTCTGTACTTAATTTCTACAAACAATTAATACAATTAAAAAAATCTCATGATATCTATACGTATGGCCAATTTGATTTGATTGATGCTGATAATGAAAATGTATTTGCATATAAAAGACAATTAGATGGCAAAACTGTAGTAGTTGCAGGTAATTTAACTGATAAACAAAGTTCATTAACATTACCTTTTGCTATCGATGACGAAGCAATCAAACTACACAATTACACAAGTCAATTAGACGTAGCATCACTCAAACCATTTGAAGCATTTGTCGCCGAAATTTAATTTATTAAAGACGAGGAAAAGACAATAATAGTATACTGTCTTTTCCTCGTCTTTTTAATTAGACTATATTCCTTGTTATTTAAGAAATGTAAGTAGATAAAAAGTACTCATTAATACTTATCATCGCATGACTTACATGTCATAATTTTCTTGTTCAATAGGCAACCATAATTGAATTTTAGTGAATGGGTCCTCAAATGAGATATCAAAAGGATAAATCTCTACATATAAGCTATCTCTTTCATATGGTAAAGTGAGTTGTAGACTGGATTCAATATAATACCAAGCTTCATTTACAGCATAATCGATTTCGCCTTGTAGATTAAATTTTGCATAATGTCTACCAGGCAATACTCTACTTTCTAAATGAGAAGGGTATCTATCACTTGGAACACCTATGAATAATTCTAAACCACGATCTAATGGGCAAGTAATTACAAATAACTCATATGGACTTATATTATTATACCTTTTCAAATCTTTAATTTTACCATCAAGAATTAAATCTTCTAAAAAATCGGGAACTTTATAAGGATTAGATAAATCGTTTGCTTCAATATAACGTACGTAACCTACTAATGCTATATCTTCTGTAGTATCTAGTCTATATGGATAAGGCGCTCGTTCAGTCGTTGTTAACTTTATATATAAACGTTCTTGTAATTTTAATTCATCTTTTTTGGTAGATGCTTGAATTGGTGAAATGCCATGGAAATCACTAAAGTCATTCGCAAAATCATTAGAACTATTGTAGTTATACTTTTTTGCGACATCTACTAACCTTGAAGAACTTTGAACCATTTCTTTAGCAGCTGCAGTCATTTTTCTTGCATGCGCATAGTGTTCAGGTGATTGTCCAACAATCATTTTAAATGATTGATCAAGATGGTAAGGAGAAAGACCAACGTAATCACTCAAATCTTGCAAATTAAACGGCTCTAACAAACGATCTTCGATAAATACAATTGCCTGTTGTATCTGCTTGATAACGTCCAAAACTCTCACTCCAATAAATATACAATCATTAACTTTTATTTTACCTTATTTTTTGAAAATATACATCTTAACATGTGCTATATAAAAAATTTTTTAAGAAGAATAGAAAAGGGGAGTGGACAGAATTCTATATAAATTCATTCATCCACTCCCAACTTGCTTATTAAATAAATATCTTTATGCTGAAACTCTCGCGCACAGTTGCTAAGAACTGAGATAAAGCCTAGTTTAAGTACATTCTCAACTCTGT
Organism: Staphylococcus sp. GDX8P54P; assembly: GCF_017893165.1. Lineage (NCBI taxonomy): Bacteria > Bacillati > Bacillota > Bacilli > Caryophanales > Staphylococcaceae > Staphylococcus > Staphylococcus sp. GDX8P54P. The sequence continues at coordinate 76,498 of NZ_JAESMM010000008.1, read as the reverse complement.
GTACTTGCTCAGAAATCTCAAAATATTATCTTTGCTCCAGATGCAAAGTCATAGTTATAAATTGATGATTTATTGAATATCATCCCACCAGTGATTACCGTCTCTACTTAACAATAAATCACTTTCTAGTGGGCCATTTGTACCAGACGCATAGTTAGGGAAATTAGGTTCATTCATTGTCCATTCATCTTGAATAACATCCACAAATTTCCAAGTTGATTTTAATTCTTCCCAATGTGTAAAGTTTGTTGCATCACCTTTTAAACAGTCAAAAAGTAAATTTTCATAGGCGTCTACTGTGTTCATTTTATCTTGAGCACTCATAGCATAAGATAGTTGTACAGGTTCAGTATCAATACCTTGAATATTCTTTTTCGCGTTTAAATGTAAAGATATACCTTCATTAGGTTGAATATTGATAACTAATAAGTTCGAGTCTAATAATTTATCTGTTTGATAATACAGGTTCATTGGCACTTCTTTAAATTCAACCACAACTTGTATCGATTTCGACTTCATACGTTTACCAGTTCTAATATAGAATGGTACGCCTGCCCAACGGAAATTATCAATAGTTAATCGGCCTGAAACAAATGTAGGTGTGTTTGAATCTTCAGCAACACGATCTTCATCTCGATAAGCGATCACTTTTTGACCATCAATAAAGCCTTCATCGTATTGACCGCGTACGAAATTTTGTTTTACTTCTTGTGGGTCCAGTTGTCTAAGTGACTTCAATACTTTAACTTTTTCAGCACGAATATCTTCACTGTTCAAACTAATCGGCGCTTCCATCGCAAGAAGTGCAACCATTTGTAACATATGGTTTTGAACCATATCTTTCAATGCACCACTAGATTCATAATAACCTCCACGATCCTCAACTCCGAGCACCTCTGAAGACGTTACTTGTATATTTGAAATATATTTGTTGTTCCATAACGGTTCAAACATCGCGTTTGAAAAACGTAAAACTTCAATGTTTTGCACCATATCTTTACCTAAGTAATGGTCTATTCTATAAATTTCTTCTTCTTTAAATGATCGTCTTAATTGATTATTTAATTGCTCAGCTGATTTCAAATCACTGCCAAATGGTTTTTCTATGACTAATCGTTTAAATCCATTTGTATCAGTTAAACCTGATGATTTTAAGTAATCTGAAATAATACCGAAGAATTGAGGTGCCATTGCTAAGTAAAATAAGCGATTACCTTTTAATTGATATTTTGAATCTAATTCATTAGAGAAGTTCAATAATGAATTGTAGCTTTGTTCATCACTTACGTCATGTTTAAAATAATATACGTGTTCCATAAACGCATCGATCTGTGATGTATCTTTAACATGCTTTTGAATAGAACTTTTAACTTGTTCACGAAATACTTCATTCGTGTAATCTCTACGTCCAATTCCTATGATAGCGATATGTTCGTCTAAATTATCTTGTTGAAATAAGTGAAATAATGATGGAAATAGCTTTCTATGACTTAAATCTCCGGTTGCACCGAAAATAGTAATTAAACAAGGAATATGTTTAGAATGTTTACTCAAGTTCAAAACCTCAATTCTTTTAATACTATGATTGTATTATTATAAAATATATTTGCACCGCTTCAAACTTATTTGCCTAATTTTAATGTTTCTACAAAGGCACTTGAATTATGGAATGATGCACAATTTAATATCATTATAACTCAAAATGAAACACATGCATTTATTTTATGACTTTTTATAGCAAAATAAATCACATATGATAAAATATAATGAAAGAAAAGGAGGCATATGCATGGAAGTTACATTCTTCGGAACAAGTGCGGGGTTACCTACTAAAGAGAGAAATACGCAAGCGATTGCTTTAAACCTTGAACCTTTTTCGAATAGTATATGGCTATTTGATGTCGGAGAGGGCACACAACATCAAATTTTACATCATTCAATTAAACTTGGAAAAGTTGACCACATTTTTATAACGCATATGCACGGAGATCACATTTTCGGATTACCTGGTTTATTAACGAGTCGTTCTTTTCAAGGTGGGGAAGATAAACCATTGACAGTTATTGGCCCTAAAGGATTGCAACAATACATTGAGACTTCTTTAAGATTATCCGAATCTCATCTAAATTATCCAATCACATATATTGAAATTGATAATCAGTTTACATATCATCATAAAGGCTTTACAGTTAGTGCCAAATTATTAAATCATGGTATTCCTTCTTATGGTTATCGCATTGAATCTCCAACAACGCCAGGGACTATTGATGTCGAAGCACTCAAATCAATAGGTTTATATCCTGGGCCTAAGTACCAAGAAGTAAAGGCTTATGATAATTTTGAACATGAAGGCCAAATTTATAATTCTGAAGATTTCAAAGGACCAGCTAAACCTGGACCAATCATCTCTATCTTTGGAGATACGAAACCTTGTCAATCAGAGTTAAGCATAGCAAGAGATTCTGATGTAATGATTCATGAGGCTACTTATATTGAAGGCGAAAAAACATTAGCCAATAACTATCACCATAGTCATATTGATGATGTTTTTTGTTTGATAAAGCAAGCTAATGTTAAGAAAAGTTTAATTACGCATTTGAGTAATCGTTATAATTATGATGAGATAGATACTATTAGACATCAATTAAAAGCTAAGGAAAATGTTCCTCACTTTGAATTTGTTAAGGATTTTGATACTTTCAAAATTTAAAACAATATATTTTTTAAATACTAGTGGCAATTTTATTTCGTAGAGAGGGAGTGGGACTGAATTCTTTTTAAATTCATCGTCTCACTCCCAACTTGCTTTGCTTGTAGAATTTCTTAGTGAAATTCTCTTTGTTGGGGCCCCGCCCGCAGGGATGACTTGAACTGAGAAAAGCTTGATTTAAGCGTCTTCTCAGTTCAGTCAGCTACTGCGAATTTGCAAAATAGCTTCATTATATTAATTATATCCCAGCCTATTTTCTCTATATATTAATTTAATTATCTTCATTTTTTGATAATTCAACACTACGTTGAACTGCTGCATTTAAACAATCTTTAAATATTGCCTCAATATCATGTTGTGCTAGGGCATTTAAACCTGCCTGTGTCGTTCCACCTTTAGAGGTAATATTTTTGCGCAATTGTTCCATACTTAAATCTGATCTTTCAATCATTTTACTTGTACCGATAATTAAATTTTTAATTGATTCTTCAACTTGATCCTTTCCAAGCCCTAAATCTGTTCCTGCTTTAACATACTGTTCAAAAACATGATATAAAAAGGCTGGACCACTTCCTGTAATGGCTGTTACTTGGTGTAAATGGTCTTCGTTCACTTCAATTACCGAACCAAACGCATTAACTAAATCAATAACTTCTTCTTTTGATTTTGGTCCGAAATTTCCAGAAAAACTAATACCTGTCACTGAATGACCCACTTGGGCATTCGTATTAGGCATGATTCGAGCGATTGGATTTTCAACTTGTAATTGTTCTTGGATATAGTTAATAGGTAAACCAGCCATGATAGAAATAAACCGATTGTTTTCATTAATAAACGGTTGAATACGTTGAGCTACTTTTTCGAAATCATAAGGTTTAGATCCTAAAAATACATAATCGGCATCTTGGAGTAACTTTTCATCGTCATAACTATATTCAACACCTAATTCTTCAGCGAAATTTTTCAAAGCTTCCTCATTAGATTTATTCGTTAAGTAGATATCATGTGACTTTAATTTTTTAGAATTAATAATTCCTTTGAAAATTGCTTGTGCCATATTACCTGCACCATAAAAAACTAATTTCATTGACAACATCATCCTCACTCTTTAATTTATAAACCCATAGTAACATATAAGTGGCACTTCTTTTTATAAAAGTTAGTGCCACTATACGCATATGCTTTAGCTTAGGTGAACCTTTGGGTGATTTTTTACAATTCGTTGTCCCCTCCCAGCTTGCTTTGCTTGTGGAATTTCTTAATGAAATTCTCTCTGCTGGGGCCCCGCCCGCAAGGATGACTAGAACTGAGAAAAGCTTGATTTAAGCGCCTTTTCAGTTCAGTCAGCTACTGCGAATTTCAAAATAGTATCATCATATCATTTATAATTTCATTTTTTACGCATAAGCTTTAGCTTAGGTGATCCTTTGGGTGATTTGTTATAAAAGTTAGTGCATGCAATTAGATATAACTCAATTACTAGAAAACTTTATACACTAAATATTTTAAGGTAATATAAAATTATTCAAAGTTAGAGAGGAAATGTCTATGATAGGTAAACACTATGTGGTAACTGGTGGTACAAGCGGCTTAGGTCTCGAAATCACTAAACAGCTTATTCAAAAGGGCGCGCATGTTACATTACTTGCTAGAAGCAAACAAAAATATAAACACATTGACTTCTCACCATATGAACATAATGTCCAAATGATTCCGTGTGATATGCAAGACAAACATGCAATTAGCCAATTACCTCAATATATCGATACGCAAATAGATGGCATTATTTATAGTTCTGGTTTAGGGTACTTTAAATCAATCAACCAACACACCCCTGATGAAATGACAGAAACGTATGAAGTTAATATTATCGGGTTTAATTTATTATTACATGCTTTAATGAACCAATTGTCTCCACACGCGAGTATTGTTGGAATCTCTAGTCAAGCTGCTTTTGTCACACAAGCTAATGCCGCGCATTACGGTGCGTCTAAAGCGGCATTAAATGCGGTATTAAATGCACTACGACTGGAACACCCATCTTTTCATGTAATGTCTGTGAATACTGGTCCGATTAGAACAGCATTTCATGAAAAGGCAGACCCAAGTCTCGCTTATGCACACAAGTATGACGCAATGATGTTAGATCCAACTTTATTAGCTAATGATGTTATTAAAGGGATAATTGAACGTAAATGTGAAATCAATCAACCTAAATGGATGCACACCACTTTAAAATTTTATCACTTATTCCCTAGGTTGCTTGAATCACTTTTTCCATTTTTATTCAAAAACAAACTATAGATCGGAGTGATTGTATGTTATGTTGTGTAAACCATAACGTTAAACAATGTATTGAGAATATGAATGCACTACCGCCGCATTCCATTTTTACAATTGCAGATTTAATAGGGGAGAATAATTATGACTTATTAAATGCTGACGAACAATCATTCATAGATTTCAAATTTCACGAATTAATTTTGAGAGGTGAAATCATGAATGTGACTATCAAAGACGAAAATCACAATGGTCATTATACTTACTATAAGCAGTATTAAAGTTAGATTTGAGATGTAATAAAAAGGCGGGAGTGGGTCAAAATTCTTTTATGAATTCTTAGTCCCATCCCGCACCGAGGTTTTGCAAAATAGTATTTTTACATCATTTATGTCTCAAACGCTTCTGTATTATAACTACATTATTTTAAATGTTGTGTGTATTCTAAATTTTTCACTCTGTCTCGAGCTGCTTTTACTTGATCAAGGCTTACATGTTTATTGTAATTATTAACATTTTCTTCTAATTGTTGTGGTGAACTAGCGCCAACGATGATTGCACCAAGTGCATCGTGAGATTTTAAATATTCAAAAGATAAAGCACTAAGATTACTTTCTATTTCTTTAACTGAAGCAATCGTTTCGCCTAAATCATGATGTGTATAATCAAATATGCCCTCACTAAATTTATGATCTAGGGCATCAATACTATTAGAAGTTAATAACCCTTTAAACACAGGGCCGCGTGCTAATACTTTAACACCATTGGCATGTATGTCATTTAATAATTGTTCTGGTCGATTATCAATTAAATTGAATTGAGACATAATTGTCTCGATTTCACTATGTTTTAAATAATAATCGATAACATTAGGGCGGATTGAAGAAATACCATAGGCTTTAATAATACCTTCTTGTTTTAACTCATTAAATGCACTGATCGTTTCATCTAATGGATCATCTATTGTTCCACCATGTAATTGATATAAATCGATATGGTCCAATCCTAATCGTTGTAAAGAACCTTTAACACTTTCCTTAATATATTGTTTAGATGGATCCCATGTAGTCCCGCCATCTTCAGTAGGACGATTTCCTACCTTCGTTCCAATTATAATATCATCCCTATTTTGATATTTTTTTAAAGCTTTGCCTACAATTTCTTCGTTAACGCCTCTGTCATAAATATCTGCAGTATCAAAATACGTAATACCACTTTCAATCGCTTTTTCAATGATAGGTTCAGCCTTGGCAAAATCTGTGCCTAAACTCATACATCCTAATCCTAATTCTGAAATTTCGATGCCACTCTTTAAAATATTCTTTTGCATGTCCAATCTCCTTTCGATACACTTTAAGTAACGCATTCATCTTACCAATTTATATACTGAATTAAAAGGGACGTGAATTTTTTGGAATTTAATGAGAAAACTTTCGATAGAACTGTTATTTACAATGGTAAAATTATTGATTTAGAAATACATGATGTAGAATTGCCTGATGGGAATACATCTAGAAGAGAATTAGTTTATCATAACGGTGCGGTAGCAGTTTGTGCAATAACACCAAATGATGAGGTATTACTTGTTAAACAATTTCGTAAACCAGTTGAAAAAGCATTATTAGAAATTCCAGCTGGAAAATTAGAACAAGATGAAATACGTGAAGAAGCTGCTAAACGCGAATTAGAAGAAGAGACAGGTTATGTTGCAAATAACTTAGAATTTGTTACTGACATGTATGGTTGCCCTGGGTTCACCAATGAGAAACTTACGATTTATTTCAGCAGTAAACTAAGTGAAGGTCAACTTAATTTAGATGAAGATGAGTTTGTAGAATTGCATAAAGTGCCTATTTCAGAAATAAAAGCATTACTTGATAATCATGAAATCGAGGATGCTAAAACAATCATTGGGTTGCAGTATATATTATTAAATTATAATCATTCTAATTAAGTGCTGTAAATAGCTTGCATTTAATTGAAAATATTGGTAATTTAGTAATTGAAATATTTTCAATTTAAAATGATTATAATTATTAATAGAGGAGTGTCGCTCCCATGGAAGAACGATTAAATCGCGTAAAACAACAATTACAACAATCTTCATATAAATTAACACCACAAAGAGAAGCTACTGTCCGTGTTCTAATTGAAAATGAAAAAGATCATCTTAGTGCTGAAGATGTATATTTGAAAGTAAAAGACAAAGCACCTGAAATAGGTTTAGCTACTGTCTATAGAACTTTAGAACTTCTCGCCGAAATAAAAGTTGTCGATAAAATTAATTTTGGTGATGGTGTTGCTCGTTTCGATTTAAGAAAAGAGGGCGCTAAACATTTCCATCACCATTTAGTGTGCATGGAATGTGGTAAAGTAGATGAAATCCATGAAGATTTACTACCACAAGTTGAAGAAAGAGTCGAAACAGAATATAACTTCAAAATTTTAGATCACAGATTAACATTTCACGGTGTTTGTGCTGAATGCCAAGCAAAAGGAAAATAAACAAATAATAGGCTAGGACAATTTCAAATGATTGTCTTAGTCTTTCTTAATATCACATCATAGTTTAATGTGAGTCTATTCAAATAGAGGTGTTGTAATGGAAACAATTATTGAAGAATATTTAAAATTTATACAAATCGAAAAAGGCTTAAGCGAGAATACGATAGGTGCCTATCGCAGAGACTTAAAAAAATATCAAATATATATGCAAGAAAACAAAATTGCGCATATTGATTTTATTGATAGACAAACGATCCAAGAATGTCTAGGTCATTTAATAGATCAGGGCGCTTCTGCAAAATCTATTGCGCGATTTATTTCAACGATTCGCAGTTTCCATCAATTTGCGCTACGTGAGAAATATGCAGCGAAAGATCCTACAGTTCTTATTGAAACGCCTAAGTATGAGAAGAAACTTCCAGATGTATTAGATGTTGAAGAAGTGATTCAGTTACTTGAAACACCAGATTTGAATAAAAATAATGGATACCGCGACCGTACAATTCTCGAATTATTATATGCGACTGGAATGCGTGTGACTGAATTAATACAAATCGAGATAGACGATGTGAATTTAATTATGGGGTTTGTAAAAGTGTTTGGTAAAGGGAACAAAGAACGTATTATCCCATTAGGGGATACTGTAATCGAATATTTAGACACATATATCAATTCTGTTAGACCTCAATTACTAAAAAAAACCGTCACAAACGTGCTTTTTTTAAATATGCATGGACGACCATTGACACGTCAGGGTATTTGGAAACTAATTAAACAGTATGGTTTAAAGGCAAATATCAATAAAACATTGACACCTCATACGTTAAGACACTCATTTGCAACACACCTATTGGAGAATGGTGCAGATTTACGTGCAGTTCAAGAAATGTTAGGCCATTCTGATATTTCGACTACACAATTATATACACATGTTTCTAAAACTCAGATTAGACAGATGTATAATCAATTCCACCCAAGAGCTTAAAAGAATTAAGTATTTATAGTAATGATTAATTATAGATAGATGACTATTTAAAAGGAGATTGGTTTATATCAAGGAATGAGGAGTGGGGAGGAGACAGAATATTTCTTGAATTCGATGTAACCGCAGCAAAAAGAATGTCTTAGTGATATTCTTTTTGCTGGGGCTCTTCCTTAAAAGACTGCTAGAGCTAAAAGCAACTTGACTTAAGTGTCTTCTTCGTTAAGTCAACTATTGGGAAAATTCCAAATAGTATTACTATATTTTTTGTCTCAGTCACTAATAGATTACGCTTTATTTCTACAGTAAAGCGAGTTATTTAGTGGCAGTTTGAATTTTAACTAATCATCCATCCAACTCCTCATCCGCTTTTTATACATCAATGCTTGTTGTCTGGCATTGATCACATCGCTTCTATCTCTCAGTTTGTGGTAATTAACAATATAATTATCTTCAGTAGAAAGAAATGTAAATGAATAATCTGGATACCTATCAATTATTTGTTTTTCAAAGTTTGAATTGATAGGCAAATATACCGGTTTGAATGGTTTCAAGTCATCTATAGCTTTAATCTCATTCACAATTAATGTTTGAAATGCGTGTTCACTAAGATTTAGCACTGTTTTATCACATGCGTCATTAAAAGTATTTAATGACTTCTCAAAAGTTATCCGCGCACCTTTGGTATTTCCTCTTCTATAATGATACATGGCAGTAGAAAATAAAATTAGGCTTACAATGCCATCCTTTTTAGAAAACTGACTATTTGCTTTCCATGCATCCTCTAAAATATCATGACATAAGAAATAATGTTGCTGTTTATGAAAATAATAATAAAAATCGATTAAGGCTTTTTCCAATCCGACTCATCCTTAATTTAATGTTTGTAATATTCATGCTATAATACTTTAGTAAATTATGCACGATTTAGATTCAGTATAAGGACGATTAACATGTATGAAGTAAAATTAGATGCCTTCAATGGCCCGTTAGATTTATTACTACACCTAATTCAAAAATATGAAATTGATATTTATGATATACCTATGAAATCATTAACAGAACAATATATGCAATATGTTCACGCTATGAAACAATTAGAAATCAATATAGCGAGTGAATATTTAGTTATGGCATCAGAGTTATTAATGATCAAAAGCAAATTATTGCTACCGCAACATGATGTTGATGAACATTTAGAGGAAGATCCACGAGAAGATTTAGTAGGTCGACTTATTGAATATCAAAATTATAAAGAATATACAGAATTATTAGCCGAAAAGAAAGAAGCACGCGAGCACTATTTCACTAAGCACCCAACTGATTTATCCCATCTTGAAAAAGACGTCACATGGGATCAGAGTCAAACATTAGATTTAACTGATTTAATTGTTGCTTATCAACGTGTTAAAAATAGACTAGCACTTAATACACCTAAGACTGTTGACATCGTTAAAGAAAGCTTTACGATTCAACAAGCAACTGAAAAAGTAACGACACAATTAAAACATCATACATCGTTTAACTTCTTTAGTTTGTTTACTTTTAGTGAACCATTAGAACAAGTGGTTACTCACTTCTTAGCAATATTAGAAATGTCTAAATCTGGACAAATCAATATTGAACAAGTTAAAAATTTTGATGATATACGTATCGTTAGAGGAGTGAATTTTAATCTTGGATAAACATGGAATCATAGAGGCATTGCTATATACAGCTGGAGATGAAGGTCTTGAAGAAAAGCAAATTTTAGAGATTCTAGATATTAATCAAGCAAAATTAGCTGAATTAGTGTCATCGTATACTTCAAGTGGTTTAATGATTCAAAAATTTGGTTCAACTTATATCTTAACTTCAAAGAAAGAAGCATCACCTTATATTGAACAACTCATTGAACAAAAATCAAATATGAAGTTATCACAGGCAGCAATGGAAACATTGTCGATTATTGCATATAATCAACCATTAACGCGGAATGATATCGAATTAATTAGAGGCATTAATTCCGATGGTGCAGTTAGAACTTTAATTGCCCGTGGTTTAATTGAAGCAAAAGATGTGGAAAATTCTCGTAGTCATGCTTTACAAACAACAGATTTATTTTTAAATGTATTCGGAATAGAAAAAATTGAAGATTTACCAACTACTGAAGAAGATGAAGAAGAGATGGAAGATTTCTTTAGTAATTTAGTAAATCAAAAAGGAGATACGAAATGAGCAAAGAATTAGAAAGGCTTCAAAAACGCATTGCTAATAGTGGGTATACATCACGCAGAAAAGCTGAAACTTTAATTTCAGAAGGAAAGGTAAAAGTCAACGGTGAAACTGTGACTGAATTAGGTACTAAAGTTAAAAGTTCTGATACTGTTGAAGTAGAAGGTATTAAAATAGAACAAGAAGACAAAATGTATATATTATTCTACAAACCAACGCAAGTGATTACAAGTGTGTCTGATGATAGAGGACGTACAGTAGTCACAGACTATTTTAAAGATTTAGAGACTAGAATTTATCCAGTTGGCAGATTAGATTATGATACTTCAGGTCTATTACTACTAACAAATGATGGTGAATTTACTAATTTAATGACACACCCTAGATACCACATTCAGAAAAAGTATGTTGCTAAATTAAAAGGATATCTCATGCGAGAAGAAGTCAAAGCTTTAGAAAAAGGGATCGAACTAGAAGATGGGTTTACACAACCAGCACAAGTGAAAGTAAAAAAACAGGATAAAGATAAAAACACTACACTTGTAGAAATTACTATAAGCGAAGGTAGAAATCGTCAAGTTCGTCGTATGTTTGAACACTTTGGTCACCAAGTTGATAAATTAACAAGAATTGAGTTCGGCAACTTAAATCTTAAAGGTTTAAATGCAGGTGAGGGTAGAGTCCTAACACCCCATGAAGTTAAAGTATTAAGACACATGGCAGAAAATGGAAAATAAATAAATAATATTTTACAATAGTAAGAGAATTTAATTTAACTTAATTTCTCTTGCTATTTTTTTCACAAAGTTAACTTTAAAGTAAAGCTTTCAATCATGCTATATGCTATAATATTGAGTGTATTGAGCATGTGTAGGAGGTATAAACAAAATGACAAACGAAATTTTAATTGTAGACGATGAGGATAGAATTAGAAGGTTACTTAAACTCTACCTAGAGAGAGAATCGTTTACGATTCATGAAGCAAGTGATGGTAAAGAAGCCTATGATCTTGCAATGGAGAATGACTATGCGTGCATACTTTTAGACTTGATGCTACCAGAGATGGATGGAATTGAAGTGGCATCTAAATTACGTGAACATAAAGACACACCTATTATTATGCTTACTGCTAAAGGTGAAGAAACAAATAGGGTTGAGGGGTTTGAATCAGGCGCTGATGACTATATTGTTAAACCATTCTCTCCAAGAGAAGTTGTATTAAGAGTTAAAGCATTATTGCGTAGAACGCAATCTTCTAAACCTGAACAAAGTGAACCTCACGCAAGAGATGTTATAGAATTTAATCATTTAATCATTGATAATGATGCTCATCGCGTTTTAGCTGATAATCAACAAGTGAATTTAACGCCTAAAGAATATGAGTTACTTATTTATTTAGCTAAGACACCTAATAAAGTTTTTGATCGTGAACAACTATTAAAAGAAGTATGGCATTATGAGTTTTACGGAGATTTAAGAACGGTAGACACTCATGTAAAACGCCTTCGCGAGAAACTTAATCGTGTATCTGAAGATGCTGCACATATGATTCAAACTGTATGGGGTGTTGGTTACAAATTCGAGGTAAAGTCTAATGACGAACCGACTAAATAGTGTGGTAATAAAACTGTGGTTAACTATACTTTTCATAGTAACGACAGTTTTAATTTTATTAAGTGCAGCTTTAATTACATTTATACAGTATTATTACACCCAACAAACTGAAAATGCTATAAGGGAAGACGCGTCTAGAATTAGTCACTTAGTTGAACAAGCAGAAAATAAGACGTTAGCCATTCAACATAGCCAACAATTAATTGATGGCTCAGGTGGCGTGATTATTATGGCAAATAAAACTTCAAGTCTTAATCATTCTAATAGTGAAACTAAAAATAAAATGCTTGAAGCAATACACAATAACGCCCAATTCCAACAAGTCTTTTCAAAGGGTAAATCTACTACCCAAAATATTACCATTAGTAATAATGGTAATTCGCACTCTTATATTCTATTGGGCTATCCAATGAAAGCACAAGACAATGCAAACTCAAAGTATAGTGCTGTATTTATATATCAAGATTTGAAATCTATTGAAGATACGAATAATGCAATTACAATTATCATTCTAATTACTGCGATTATCTTTATTGCCATTTCAACTGTATTTGCTTTCTTTTTATCAAATAGAATTACAAAGCCTTTGAGACAACTTAGAACGCAAGCGTTAAATATATCTAAAGGGGACTATTCTAAACAGACAAGCGTCTCAACTAAAGATGAAATAGGTGAATTATCACATACTTTCAATCATATGAGTTCTGAAATACAAGAGAATATTGAAGCACTTTCAACTCAAAAAAATATTAGAGATAGTCTAATCAATTCTATGATAGAAGGTGTACTAGGTCTAAATGACAAAAGAGAAGTTATCCTTTCAAATAAAATGGCTGATGATATTACTAAATCACTTAGTGCACCTGTATATAAAGACATTGAAAAGCAAATCGAAAAAACATTTGTTTCAAAGAATACAGAATTCCAAGAATACGAAATTAATAACAAATATTATGTCATTATCATGAGTTATATCGAGCGAATCCAACAAGATGGCCGTAGTGGTCTAGTAGTCATTATTAGAGATATGACCAATGAACATAATCTTGATCAAATGAAAAAAGACTTCATTGCTAACGTTTCACATGAATTGAGAACTCCTATTTCTTTATTACAAGGGTATACAGAGTCCATTGTAGATGGCATTGTAACAGAGCCCGATGAAATTCGAGACTCTTTATCTATCGTGCTTGATGAAACAAAACGTTTAAATCGTCTAGTCAATGAATTATTGAATGTAGCGCGTATGGATGCAGAAGGTTTAACTGTTAATAAAGAGAAACAACCCATTAAACCTTTATTAAATAAAATGCAAATGAAGTATAAACAACAGGCACAAGATTTAGAGTTAGACATGTCACTTGCGCCAGAAATGACTGATGAATTGTGGGATTATGATGCCGACCGTATTGATCAAGTACTAACAAATCTGATTGATAATGCCACACGTTATACTCAACCAGGTGATTCAATTACAATCACTTCATCATCTGATGACACATATCAGACATTGTACATTAGCGATACCGGAAGTGGTATATCTCCGGAACATCTTGAACTTGTTTTTGATAGATTTTATAAAGTCGAAGCATCAAGAACGAGAGGGAAACAAGGTACTGGTTTAGGACTATTTATTTGCAAAATGATTATCGAAGAACATGGTGGTTCTATTCAAGTAGAAAGCGAAGTAAACAAAGGTACAACATTTATCATTAAATTACCTAAACCTAAGTGCTAATATGATTACAATCATACGCACTTATCTATCAAGCGCTTTAATTTAAGTTACAGTAGAAACTCGTACATCACGACGTTTGACTTAACGTACTAGCTTTTATTCTAAAAATGAAATTACTAGACCAAGAGTGGGTCAGAATTCATGTTGAATCTGATTTCACTCTTTTTTTATCTAATCAGTTTAAGCACCATGATTGCGCAATGCGCTCACATAAGGTAATATAAAAATTAAATTAATATATAGTTATAATTCATCTTCGGGGTAGGGTGTAAGTCCCAACCGGCAGTAATTCAAGCCTGCGACCCGCTTCTTATGAAGTGGCTGATTCAGTGAAAATCTGAAGCCGACAGTATAGTCTGGATGGGAGAAGATGGAGATTTTTTGTTGTGCAAAATTATCTCCTATTCTAAGTAAGATGAATGGAAGGAGATAATTCAATATGCAACAAAACAAACGTCTTATCACGATAAGTATGTTAAGTGCGATAGCGTTCATTTTAACATTTATTAAATTTCCGCTACCATTTTTACCGCCATACTTAACATTAGACTTTAGTGATGTGCCAACATTATTAGCAACATTCCTTTTGGGTCCCGTTGCTGGTATTATTGTAGCACTTATAAAAAATATACTTAACTTTTTATTTAACATGGGCGATCCAGTGGGCCCAGTTGCTAACTTTTTAGCAGGTGTGAGTTTCTTATTATCCGCTTACTATGTTACAAAACGTCAAAGACAACATACACATACGCCACGTTCTTTAGTTATAGGACTCGCAATTGGTACTATAGTTATGACTATTGTGTTAAGTGTATTAAACTACTTTGTGTTACTTCCTTTATATGGGATGATTTTTAATTTAGGAGATGTATTTAATAATTTAAAAATCGTCATTTTATCTGGTGTTATACCTTTTAATATTATTAAAGGTGTTGTGATTTCAATTATATTTGTACTATTATACAATCGATTAAAACGCGTTTTATCATAAAAAAATCTCCTATTGCTGAATGAAGTACGCAGCAATAGGAGATTTAATATTTATTTGATTGTGCCATAAACTATTCAAATTTAAGGGCATCACCATCAAATGGTTCTTCTTCAATTTTAATTGAATCAGTTGGACAACCTTCAAGAGCATCTTCCATATCTTCATATAATTCTTCTGGTACTTCTGCAGTACCTTGATTATCATCAAGGATTACGAAAGCAATACCTTCGTCGTCATAATCGTAAATGTCTGGCGCCGCAGCACCACATGCGCCACAAGCAATACATGTATCCATATCAACGATTGTATACTTTGCCAAATTCTTCGCCTCCTTTGATAAAAATGCTACACTAATATAACAAATGTTAACTAACACTTCGATTAATTTATTTACTATTTTATTAGTTACATAAAGTGAGGAATCATTAATGCATTCTATTATTACCTATGCATCAAATCATTCATTCGAATATAAAACCAATAAAAGTATCTATAATATTTTAATTGGGAAAAAATCACATCAAACTTTTTTTGATGCATGTTCCCAACAACTTTTATCATTATATCACAGTTTACCTAAATTAAAATATCCGTCTTTTGAGCGATTTTTGAATAGTAATGATGACCAGAATATCAACATTACCATTCATCCAAGGTTTACATACGATAGTATCATTCAAACATTTAGTTGTATTCAATTACTTATACAAACGATGACGCATTACAAAAATAATCATTTAGACTTTATACCTATTACGCAACAAGTCACAGTTCAAAATAAAGTAAAGCAATTATATTCAACTATCATCGAGAGTGACTTAATTGATGATTTAGAAAATGAAATTGAGCAGCTTTTTCATATCATTAATGAAACGTGCAATGGCAACTGTTTGATTCATTATTATCTACAAGGGTATGAAGAACCAATGTATACGCGTCAACAAGTTTCTCTTATTGAAGACATACCAGTAACCGATTTATTTGTCCATGAATTGAATAATTTAGTTCAAATGATGTTTGCATTAGAGCATAAAGAACAATTTCCGATATTATCTCAAACCATTATTTTACCTACATTACTAAATAAAACTACAATTACATATCATCAATTACTCAAAGGACTTTCAATGAATGAAGCTGCAGTGACTCAAAATGTTAAAATCAATACGATTGAAGACCATGTGCTTGAATTATTTATTAAAGGTTATTTTACAGCGTATCAACAATATGTAAGTACGACAGATTATAATTCGTTCATAGAATTCTATCATCAGAATAGAGGATATCGATTAAAAATATATAAAGAACAATTCAATCAATTATCTTATTTTCAAATCAAATTACTAATTATCGGAATTGAAAGAGGTGAGTTAAGTGCTTGAAGATAAATTAAAAGAATGGTTCGGTTTTTCCTCATTTAATCCGGGTCAGAAAGAAATTATTGAAAGCGTATTGAGTGATAAAGATACGTTAGGAATTCTTCCAACAGGTAGTGGCAAAAGTTTATGTTATCAAATGCCAACTTATATAAAAGAAAAGCCAACTCTCATCATTTCACCTTTAATCTCTCTTATGGATGACCAAG
Organism: Staphylococcus sp. GDX8P54P; assembly: GCF_017893165.1. Taxonomy (NCBI): domain Bacteria; kingdom Bacillati; phylum Bacillota; class Bacilli; order Caryophanales; family Staphylococcaceae; genus Staphylococcus; species Staphylococcus sp. GDX8P54P. The sequence goes on along the minus strand of NZ_JAESMM010000008.1, from coordinate 59,879 downwards.
TCATGCAATTGAAATCTCAAGGAGAGAAATTAGTTGCTTCTATTCACTCAGGTATGGATGAAAATGAAAAAAGGCAAAATATAAATTTACTACAAAAAAGTCGATTTGTGTTTTTAAGTCCAGAATTTATGTTACAATCTCAAAATTTCAAATTAATTAAGAACATAGATTTCGGTTTAATCGTACTCGATGAGGCACATTGTCTATCAGAATGGGGATATGATTTTCGACCACACTATGCAATTATTGGAGAAATTACATCTTATTACAAGAATGCAACCATATTAGCCCTAACGGCGACAGCACCACCTCATCTCGAAAAAGATTTAAACCTTATTTTATCTAAGGAATTAACTGTTATTAAGACTTCTATGAATCGGCAAAATATTGCTTTTTCACATCTCAATTTTGATGATGATGATAGTAAAATCAAGTGGTTATTAAACTTTTTAGAACAATCTGGACCTACAATCATTTATGTTTCATCCAAAAAAGTATGCTTAGAATTAGCGACCATGATTTATCATCATGGTTATTTAACTGGTATATACCACGGTGATCTATCCTATCAAGAACGTCATACCGTTCAAAATCAATTTATGGAAAATTTTATACCCGTTATTGTGGCCACAAGCGCTTTCGGTATGGGGGTCAATAAAAAAGATATTAGAACAGTGATTCACTTTCATTTATCTACAAGTCCATCAAACTATTTACAAGAAATAGGTAGAGCAGGTAGAGATAATTTACCAAGCCAAGCGATAAGCCTATATCAACCAGATGACAGCTTTATATTGGAAACATTACTTTTTAGTGATGCGATTACAACTGAAGATATTGACGCTTTTGATATTGGCGTATTCCTACCACCACAAAAGGAAGAAATTCTATCCATTTTGAGCCAAAGATATTCATCCAAAGTGCTTAAATCAATATTCAACAACGCTTTAATACGTAAAAAATTAGGTTATCAAAGGATGATTGGATATACGTCTTTAGATCAATGTAGACGCCGCTATTTATTAGAATTTTTTGGTGATACACCAATTCAACCTAAACAATGCTGTGATATTGATTCGGATTTAGAATCCATTCACGTTACAAACCGAAAAAAAGTTAAAAGAAAATTAAATTATAGTGAAAAGTTAAAATATTTATTTAAAGTATAGTTGCTTTTCTTTACTAAAATTATTTTAAGAGGATATAATTAAAATACTTAAAGTTTTTTCAAGAAATATCGTGATACTATACATATTTCACACTTTGTGGGGTATATGGTATGTGATATTAAAATATTTAATTAAGAGAGGATGATGACCGTGTCTAAAAATAATTTTAGAGATGATTTCGAAAAAAATCGTCAGTCTATCAATTCTGATGACCAATTCGAAGAAAACACAAATGAGTTTGATGATAACTCAAACCATTCAGATGAATTTGAGAATCAATCAGATCAACAATTCCCACCTAGAAATGCACAAAGACGTCAAAGAAGACGAAACCAAGCTACAAATAAAAACAGAAAATTCGATAATCAAACTTCTGATTCAAATGCTACTGGTTCACTTGATGACCGACACGATGAAGACTCTTTAAATGAGTTACAACACAATCAAAAAGAGAATCAATTAGATAAAGCATCAATACATAAAGATGATGAACACTCACCCGAAAGAGACTTTAATAATCAATCGTCTCGAGAAAATCATCATCATGAAGCATCAAGTAGAAAGCACGATAAAGACTATGATAATGAAAGTTTAAATGATGATGATCGTCACCGTCGTGATCACCAAGAGCATATCGATGCAAACAAACATGATAAGTCAAAACATGGTAAAGATGCTGCACTAGCTGGTGGTGCTGGTGTCGCTGGTGCTGCAGGCGCCAAAGCTGCTAAGGATAAACGAAATAAAGACACGAATCATCGTTCAAATCATAATGAACATAAAGATGACGATCATTTAGAACATGATCATAAGCGTAATCGTAATAGAAAACATAACAATGAAAAGCAACTCGATGACAATCAAGAACATCTTTCTAAAGATGAATCAAAAAAAGGTAATAAAGGGAAAAAAGCTGCAGTCGGTGCTGGTGCTGCAGGTGCCGCTGGTGCTGCTGGCGTAGCAGCCGCAAAACATAAAAAAGATAATAAAGACCATCATAATCATAAAGATAATCATACGAATGAAGAACACAATGATAAAAAACATCAAGAGGATAATGATGGATTCCAAGCTCATAACGGTAAAAAGAAACGTGGTTTAGCAGGTCTTTTACTTCCATTAATTGCGTTATTACTTATTCTAGCAGCACTTGCTATCTTTATTGGTATGTATTTAAACAATGATAAAAAAGATAGCGACCAAGCTGATAATAACAAAACTGAACAAACTGCAAACAAAGATAGCAAAGACAAAGCTAGCGACGACAATGATAAAAATAAAGATAATGCTACTAAAGATGATGACTCAAGTGACAAAGCTACAAGTGATAATGAATCATCAAGTAATTCAAGCGATGATAATAGTAGTACTTCTGGCAACAATGATTCATCAAACGCATCTGACAACAGTTCATCATCAGATAGCGATGCTTATAATTCAAATAGCAACAGTGATAATGCTAATTCACAAGCCACTCAGAACAGTGGTAATCAAAATAATAGTAATAACAATCAATCAAATAATACTAATTCAGGACAACAAACGCATGTCGTATCAGGTAACGAGAACCTATATCGTATCGCGATTCAATACTACGGAGAAGGTACTGTTGAAAATGTTAACAAACTTAAACAAGCGAACGGCTTATCTAGTAATAACATTTCAAATGGCCAAAGATTAGTAATTCCACAATAATGACATTAAATTAAAATGGCTATAGGATAAAAATTAAAAAATAATGCTACGTTGTTCATTCATCGTAGCAGACTAAAATTGAGAGGGTGCTTAAATTAAGCATATCTCTCATTTTAGCTAACCTTGCAGGGGTAGGACAATGGATTCAAAAAGAATTCGGTCCTATCCCTGTTTTCTTTATAAAACTTATAATCTCATTAAATTGTAAATATTATAGGTGCGATTCTATTTAGAAATCATGTTACAACTGCTATAATTAATTGGTGATTAAAGGAGGCCAATGACATGCAAAGCATAGAAAGTATTATAATCGGCGGAGGCCCATGCGGTTTAAGTGCTGCTATCGAACAAAAAAGAAAGGGTATTGAAACATTAGTCATCGAAAAAGGGAATGTTGTAGATGCTATATATAAATATCCAACACATCAAACATTCTTCTCATCTAGTGATAAATTGAGTATTGGCGATATACCATTTATCGTTGAAGAAAGTAAACCTCGACGCAATCAAGCGTTAGTTTATTATAGAGAAGTTGTTAAACATCACCAATTAAATGTTCATGCATTTGAAGAAGTGTTAACTGTTAAAAAGATTGATAATAAATTTACTATAACAACTACCAAAGATGTGTATGAATGTAAATTCTTAACTGTTGCAACTGGATATTATGGTCAACATAATACATTAGAGGTTAAAGGTGCAGAACTTCCGAAAGTACAACATTACTTCAAAGAAGCACATCCTTATTTCAATTTAAATGTAACTGTAATTGGTGGTAAAAACTCTGCAGTTGACGCGGCATTAGAATTAGAAAAAGCTGGCGCAAATGTAACTGTATTATATAGAGGCGATCGTTATTCATCTGCTATTAAACCATGGATTTTACCTAACTTTGAATCATTAGTTAATCATGAAAAAATCACAATGGAATTTAATGCTAATGTAACTGAAATCACTGAAAATAGTGTGATTTATGAAAAAGCAGGTAAATTAATTGAAATACCTAATGATCATGTATTCGCGATGATAGGATACCATCCTGATTACGACTTTTTAGAATCAATTGGAATAGAAATCAATACAAATGAATTCGGTACTGCGCCAGTTCATAATAAAGAAACGTTTGAGACAAATGTAGAGAATTGTTATATTGCCGGCGTCATTGCTGCTGGTAATGATAATAATGCAATCTTCATTGAAAACGGTAAATATCATGGAGGGATTATTACCCAAAGCATTTTAAGTAAAAAACAAACACCTCTCGAAAGTTAAGGTGTAATCATAAAATGCTAAACGCAACGAGATAAATATTTCATAGCTACAATGCACTTTCATAGTAGCTAAATAGAAGAGTCCGGGACAAAAATAATCTAATGAAGCTATTTTGCAAATTCGCAGTAGCTGACTGAACTGAGAAGGCGCTTAAATCAAGCTTTTCTCAGTTCTAGTCATCCTTGGGGCGGGGCCCCAACACAAAAAATCACGAAAGTGATTTTACAAGCAAAGTAAGTTGGGAGTGGGACGACGAATTTAAAAAGAATTCTGTCCCACTCCCTTGTTATCTTATTTTATTCTGATCAGATTCAATTCAATGCGACTTTTTTCGGCCCTTGCTAATTTTGCTTTTCAAAATAATGCTTCAATTCTGACGTATTAAGATGATTACTTAAACCAATTAATAATTTTAGTCTCGCTTTCGGACCATTTAATCCATTCGAAAATATTAAACCTTTATTTGATAATTGGAACCCACCGCCATCATAGGCATATACAGGGCTTACAATACCATTAAAGGATCTTGAAACTAACACAATTGGTATTTTATTGTCCAAGCATGATTGAACGCCATTTAAGCAACTTGGTGGCAAGTTACCTTGACCCAAAGCTTCAATGACAATACCATCTACATGCTGTTGTGAATAGAAGTTAAATATGTCACTGTCCATCCCCATATACGCTTTAATCAATGGCACGCTTAACTCATGATTGACTGTATTAAAAGACTGTTGTTGATAGGGCTGATTATAAAATTGAACATTATCTTTGGTTAAAATACCTAATGGACCTTGATTAGGACTTTGGAAGGTATTAATGTTAGACGTATGCGTCTTAGTGACATTTCTGGCAGTATGTATTTCATCATTGAATACGACCATTACACCTTTGTCTTGCGCATCGCTGGATGAAGCTACACGAATGGCCGAAATAAAATTATATAAACCATCAGAACCAATTTCATTTGAAGATCTCATCGCTCCAGTAATCACAACTGGATATCGAATATCTATTAATAAATCAAGAAGATATGCAGTTTCTTCAAGCGTGTCTGTTCCGTGTGTAATCACATAACCATCGTATTGATTTGTCTTATTTGCATCAATAATGATATTTCTCAATTGTTCAACGTTTTGAATTGTTATGTGTGGAGACGGAATGTTAAATGGATGGATTTCATCTACGTCAGCGTATTGACCAATAATGTCTGTATGTAAAGATATTGGATTTACATCATTTGTTACTACTTGGTTGGATTGATTTTGAGACATGCTAATCGTACCACCAGTATGTATAACTAATAATCGCTTCATTGCGTTCCTCCTATTTTTGATTTACATATTTATGATAAAATAATACAAACAAAACAACAAGGAAGGATAAAATAATATGGACTTAATAAATATTGCCTTGGATGGTCCTGCAGCAGCAGGTAAAAGTACAATTGCTCGACAAGTTGCTAGTAAATTATCAATGATATACGTTGATACTGGTGCAATGTATCGCGCAATAACTTATAAATATCTTCAAAATAATAAACCTGAAGATTTTAAAGCACTCGTTGATCAAACTACTTTAGAATTAACTTATGATAAAAGTAAAGGACAACGTATCTTATTAGATGATCAAGACGTTACAGATTTTTTAAGAGAAAATGATGTGACTCAAAATGTATCCTATGTCGCTTCTAAAGCGCCTGTTAGAACATTTGCAGTTGAAAAACAAAAAGACCTAGCAGCAAAAAAAGGGATCGTCATGGATGGACGCGATATTGGCACAGTAGTGCTACCAAATGCAGAATTAAAGGTGTACATGATTGCTTCAGTTGAGGAGAGAGCTGAAAGACGACAAAAAGAAAATGAACAACGTGGTATTCCTTCAACATTATCGCAACTAAAAAAAGAAATTGAAGAAAGAGACCACTATGATATGAATCGTGACATTTCACCTTTAAAAAAAGCAGACGATGCGATTACAGTGGATACAACTGGCAAAACGATTGAAGAAGTAACTGAAGAAATAATGAACTTGGTTAACAATTTATAAATGAGCAATAATAGCTATATAGAATAATTTGTACTTAATTTAGAATAAAGTGCGAATTATTTTAAATAGCTATTTTTATTCTATATAATTAAAAGTGGTAATAATTAATCACTGTTTAAATCGTATAACATTTATTAAGGTTCATTAAAATTATAAATCTTTAAAAGTTACAAATCAGTTAAATTTCTATTTAATAATTTTGATAATTGATAATTTTTTTAAGAACTTATGAAACTAAAGGGGAATTTCTTGACAATTCTACTGGTTTATAAGATGTTATATGTATGTAGTGTATAAGGAGGCAAATAAGATGACTGAAGAATTCAATGAATCAATGATTAATGATATTAAAGAAGGTGACAAAGTCACTGGTGAGGTTCAACAAGTTGAAGACAAACAAGTCGTAGTTCATATTAATGGTGGCAAATTCAATGGTATTATTCCTATTAGCCAACTTTCAACTCATCATATTGAAAACCCTAGTGAGGTTGTTAAACAAGGTGATGAAATAGAAGCATATGTTACTAAAATAGAAGTTGATGAAGAAAATGACTCAGGTGCGTATATTCTTTCTAAACGTCAACTTGAAACTGAAAAATCATATGAATATTTACAAGAAAAATTAGATAATGATGAAATAATTGAAGCAAAAGTTACAGAAGTAGTTAAAGGTGGCCTAGTTGTAGATGTAGGTCAACGTGGTTTCGTACCTGCTTCACTCATTTCAACTGATTTCATTGAAGATTTCTCTGTATTTGAAGGACAAACTATTCGTATCAAAGTAGAAGAATTAGATCCTGAAAATAATAGAGTCATTTTAAGCCGTAAAGCAGTAGAGCAAGCTGAAAATGATGTTAAAAAAGCTTCTTTACTAGAATCATTAAATGCAGGCGATGTTATTAAAGGTAAAGTAGCTCGTCTAACTAACTTTGGTGCTTTCGTTGATATCGGTGGCGTAGATGGCTTAGTCCACGTTTCAGAACTTTCACACGAACATGTTGATTCTCCAGAAGATGTTGTTTCTGTAGGACAAGAAGTAGATGTGAAAGTTAAATCTGTAGAGAAAGATGCAGAACGTATTTCACTTTCTATTAAAGACACTTTACCAACACCATTTGAAAGTATTAAAGGACAATTCCATGAAGATGATGTTGTCGAAGGTAAAGTTGTACGTTTAGCTAACTTTGGTGCTTTCGTTGAAATCGCACCAGGTGTACAAGGCTTAGTTCATATTTCAGAAATTGCACATGAACATATCGGTACACCAGGTGAAAAGCTTGAGCCAGGGCAACAAGTTAATGTTAAAATTTTAGGTATTGATGAAGAAAATGAACGTATTTCACTTTCAATCAAAGCTACTTTACCTAAAGAAGATGTCGTTGAAAGCGATGATGCTACAACTCAATCTTATTTAAGTAATGATTCAAACGAAGATAATCCAACACTTGGCGATGTCTTTGGTGATAAATTCAAAAACTTAAAATTCTAATCTAAAGTTATGATAGAAATTCATGAGGCTGGGACAAAATAAAATGTCTCAGTCTATTTTATTGTTCTGGCAGTAGCTGACAGATGTGAATCAATTTGATTTAAGCGTGTTATCAACGTGATAGGTTGCATGGATTTTGATGATTAACCTTAACAAAATTTTGACGCCAACCTGATTACCAATCTTAGTATTATCTTTTAAGCAAAACATTTAATGAATCGTTCTCTATTTAATTAAGGTGTTATCATTCAAATTTCAATTATCAATTCATTATAATGTAACTTAACTTATATACTTTGTTTGAAATAAATAGGTCATATGATAAAATTATAGAGATTTTAGAAAGAGAGGAAGTTAGCTTATGACGAAACCTATTGTAGCGATTGTAGGAAGACCAAATGTAGGGAAATCTACAATCTTTAATAGAGTAGTAGGTGAACGTGTTTCAATAGTCGAAGACACACCTGGTGTTACTCGTGATAGAATTTATTCATCAGGCGAATGGTTAACACATGAATTTAACATTATTGATACTGGTGGAATTGAAATCGGTGACGCGCCATTCCAAACACAAATTAGAGCACAAGCTGAAATTGCAATAGATGAAGCAGATGTTATTATTTTTATGGTAAATGTGCGTGAAGGTTTAACTCAAAGTGATGAAATGGTTGCACAGATGTTATATAAATCTAAAAAAACAGTTGTGTTAGCCGTTAATAAAGTAGATAATCCTGAAATGCGAAACGACATTTTTGATTTTTACGCATTAGGTTTTGGAGATCCATATCCTATCTCAGGCTCACACGGCTTAGGATTAGGTGATTTGTTAGATGAAGTGGTTAAACATTTCCCAGAGGATTATGAAGACCCTTACGACGAAGACACAATACGATTATCAATCATCGGACGTCCTAATGTTGGAAAATCTAGTTTAGTAAATGCAATTCTTGGCGAGGACCGTGTTATTGTATCGAATGTTGCTGGAACGACTAGGGATGCCATTGATACTGAATATAGTTATGATGGCCAAGATTATGTTTTAATCGACACTGCTGGAATGCGTAAAAAGGGTAAAGTGTATGAGTCCACTGAAAAATATTCCGTATTACGTGCGCTTAAAGCCATCGAACGTTCTAATGTTGTACTAATCGTTATAGATGCAGAGGAAGGTATAATAGAACAAGATAAACGTGTAGCAGGTTATGCTCATGAAGAAGGTAAAGCCGTAGTAATTGTAGTGAATAAGTGGGACACAGTCGATAAAGATAGTAACACAATGAAGAAATTTGCAGATGATGTTAGAAACCAATTTCAATTTTTAGATTATGCTCAAATCGCTTTCGTTTCTGCCAAAGAAGGTACACGCCTACGCACGCTATTCCCTTATATTAATGAAGCAAGCGAAAATCATAAGAAACGTGTTCAAAGTTCAACATTAAATGAAGTAGTGACAGACGCTATATCTATGAATCCTACGCCAACAGATAAGGGTCGTCGTTTAAATGTATTTTATACTACACAAGTAGCTATCGAACCTCCTACGTTTGTTGTATTCGTAAATGATGTCGAATTAATGCACTTTTCTTATAAACGTTACCTTGAGAATCAAATTCGTCATGCATTTGGTTTTGAAGGAACACCTATTCACATCATTCCGAGAAGAAGAAACTAAAAAGGAGATAATACTATGACTAAAATTACTGTTTTTGGTATGGGAAGTTTTGGTACTGCATTAGCCAATGTGTTAGCAGAAAATGGACATACTGTTCTAATGTGGGGTAAAAACGAAGATAGTGTCAAAGAATTAAATGATCACCATCAAAATAACCGTTATTTAAAAGATGTCGTACTCAATAGTAGTATTAAAGCCACTAGCGATATCAATGAGGCTGTGAATTTTACCGATATTTATTTAATGGCTTTACCTACTAAAGCTATGCGTGAAGTAACTAGTCAAATTGATGGTTTGATCAACTCAAAGAAAACCTTCATCCATGTAGCTAAAGGTATTGAAAATGATACATTCAAACGTGTTTCAGAAATGATTGAAGATTCTATATCTGAAGAACATAATGGTGGCATAGGTGTATTATCAGGTCCTAGCCATGCTGAGGAAGTAGTAATTAAGCAACCAACAACTGTGGCTGCATCATCAAAAGATGAAAAAGTTAGTGAGCTCATTCAAGATTTATTTATGAATGATTATTTACGTGTCTATACTAATAACGATTTAGTTGGTGTTGAATTAGGTGGCGCGTTAAAAAATATAATAGCAGTCGCAAGTGGTATCGTGTCAGGTATGGGCTATGGAGATAACGCTAAAGCTGCTTTAATGACACGTGGTTTAGCTGAAATAAGCAGATTAGGTGAAAAATTAGGTGCTGATCCTATGACGTTTTTAGGACTTGGCGGAATTGGTGACTTAATTGTTACGTGTACATCTACACATTCCCGTAACTACACATTGGGATATAAGTTAGGACAGGGCCAAACTATGGATGAAGCATTAAATGAGATGAATATGGTTGTAGAAGGTATTTATACTACTAATTCTGTATATCATTTAGCCAAACAACAAAATGTGGATATGCCTATAACGAATGCACTTTACAAGGTTTTATTCGAAGATAAACCAGTTAAAGACAGTGTTAAAGACTTGATGGGAAGAGATAAAAAATCTGAATAGCGTGTAATATTACTCTATTTCAAAAAATTTTCGCAGATTTGCACTTAAAATACTGATATTTCAGTGTTTTAAGTGCATAAATTATTGCGGTAACATTAATTGTTGTGTTAAAGTCATAGCATAATGATATAAAGATATCATTATCATTCATCTGGAGGTGAACTCGTAATGAATAAAACTGACTTAATTAACGCAGTTGCAGAACAAGCTGATTTAACTAAAAAAGAAGCTGGTTCAGCTGTAGATGCTGTTTTCGAATCAATCCAACAATCACTTTCTAAAGGTGAAAAAGTACAATTAATTGGTTTCGGAAACTTCGAGGTACGTGAACGTGCTGCACGTAAAGGACGTAACCCTCAAACAGGTAAAGAAATCGAAATTCCTGCAAGTAAAGTTCCAGCATTTAAAGCTGGTAAAGCATTAAAAGATGCTGTTAAATAATTTACTTAAAAGCCCTATAAAGGGCTTTTTTTTATACATATATCATTTCAAAAGACTTAATTTGTAATATGTAATTCAACTTGACTATTGCAAATGTCTCATCAGCGCATATATTCAAATAACTAAAGTAATATCCACTTAAGTCACTGTATTTTATTTTTATTCATATAATGTTAAGATGTATAGTGATAATAACGTGAGGTGTGAACATGGAAACAACAATAAGCAAATTAAATAGACAAATTAATCAAAAGCTTACAGGAATTCATGACTATGAAACGATTCATATAAATGCTAATTTGAGTGCATTACTTGATACTTATGACATTCCTGAAAATGCTAAACTTGCTTGCCTCACTATCGATACTTCAATGAAACATCTTGATGAGATAACACAAAACCAAAAGTCAAAAAAATCTATTTTAATTGGTGATTTACTAAGCGCTCATTTTTATACGCTTTTAGCTGAAATAAATGATCCAACATTTCAATTAGCAATGAGTAAAGCGATAGTCAAATCGAATGAATTAAAATCATCATTACATCATCAAGTATTAGAGTCTGAAGCTATCTATGATGCAATTATTGAAATTGAAACAATCTTCCCATATATAACTTTGTCTCATTTCAGTAAAGAACAAGTAACGCCTTTAGATTTATATCAACAATTAATTTCCGAGGTTGATGACTATTATCCATCTTACCTTAAGATGTACCAACCATCTGATGTACGTCAGTTTTTACAAAATATCAATCAAAGTTATATAGAGAAAAGTAGAGGTAATATTAATGACTGAAAATAATGCAAAAAAAGAACAAGTTCATACAGTCTTCCAAAATATTTCAAGTAAGTATGATCGCTTAAACAACATTATTAGTTTTGAGCAGCACAAAGTGTGGCGAAAACATGTAATGAAAGATATGCACGTTAAAGTTGGTAGTAAGGCACTTGACGTGTGTTGCGGTACTGCTGACTGGACGATTGCACTTAGTAAAGCAGTAAGTGCGCATGGTGAAGTAACTGGTTTAGACTTCAGTGAAAACATGCTAGAAGTCGGTAAAGAGAAAACAAAGCATATGGATAATATTCATTTAGTTCATGGAGATGCAATGAATTTACCATTCGAAGATAATTCATTTGATTATGTCACAATTGGCTTCGGTCTCCGTAACGTACCTGATTATTTAGTTGCATTAAAGGAAATGAATAGAGTATTAAAACCAGGTGGAATGGTCGTTTGTCTTGAAACAAGTCAACCAACAATGCCCGTATTTAAACAAATCTATAAGTTATACTTTAAATTCATAATGCCAATTTTCGGTAAATTATTCGCTAAATCTAAGGAAGAATATGAGTGGTTACAACAATCTACGTTCGATTTTCCAGATAAAGACAAATTAAAACAATTATTTGAACAAGCTGGCTTCACTAAAATTAAAATCCGTAGCTTTACAGGTGGCGTTGCTGCAATGCATCTAGGCTATAAACAAAAAAGTTAGACAAAATAAAAGGTGATTAACGTGGCAAAGTTAAACATGAATAGCGAAATTAAGAACGTAGAAAAACGCCTTCAAAAAGCTATCGAAAGCAATGATCCAATTTTACATGAAGCATCATCTCATTTGCTTTCTTCAGGAGGCAAAAGAGTTAGACCCGCATTCGTAATCTTAAGTAGTCAGTTCGGACCACAAAAGAAAACTGAAGATACGTATCGAGTTGCAGTTGCCCTTGAATTAATTCATATGGCAACACTAGTACATGATGATGTTATCGATAAAAGCGACAAGCGGCGTGGGCGTTTAACCATAGTTAAAAAGTGGGACGTTACTACCGCAATATTAACTGGAAACTTCTTACTTGCATTGGGTCTTGAACATTTATCTGAAATTCGTGATAACCGAATTCATCATATTATTTCAAATTCGATTGTAAACGTAGGACTTGGTGAATTATTCCAGTTTCAAGACCAATTCAATAGTGAGCAAAGTATTACCAATTATTTGAGACGCATCAATAGAAAGACCGCTTTGTTAATTCAATTAGCGACTGAAGTCGGTGCGATTACTTCTGAGGCTGATGATGAAACTATTCGCAAACTTAAAATGATAGGCCACTATATTGGCATGAGTTTCCAAATTGTTGATGATATTTTGGACTTCACTAGCACTGAAAAGAAATTGGGCAAACCTGTGGGTAGTGACTTAATGAATGGACACATTACGTTACCAGTGCTACTTGAAATGAAAAAAGATATATCATTCAAACGTCAAATTGCTTCACTCAACCATCAATCTAATTCTCAAGACTTTGAACCTTTGATTGAGCAAATTAGAAACTCTAATAGCATTAAAGAATCTAAAGCAATTAGTGATAAATATTTAGCTAAAGCGCTCAAGTTAATTAATGAACTTGATGAACCCAATGCTCAAAGTCTTTTTATTAAATTAATAAAGAAAATGGGATCACGTAACGTTTAAAACGAAAAAATATTGAAAGCGCTTTAACAACCTGTTACTATTGAATAGTAGCAGGTTTTTTGTTACGCCAAAATACGATACATATTTAAATATTCATCATTTAAGTCTTATGTTTATATCATTGAGACTTCACACACAGGGGGATAATTTACGATGGAAAGAACATTTTTAATGATTAAACCAGATGCAGTTCAACGTAATTTAGTGGGAGAAATTATTTCACGCATTGAGAGAAAAGGTTTAAAACTAGTAGGTGGTAAATTGATGACTGTTCCTCAATCATTAGCTGAAGAACATTATTCAGAACACACGGATAAACCATTCTACGGCAAATTAATTTCATTTATTACTTCTGCACCTGTTTTTGCAATGGTTGTTGAAGGCGAAGATGCCGTTGATGTATCAAGACATATTATAGGTAAAACAAATCCATCTGAAGCAACACCAGGTTCTATTAGAGGCGATCTTGGCTTAACTGTAGGACGAAATGTAATTCATGGCTCAGATTCAGTTGAATCAGCACAACGTGAAATTGCACTATGGTTTAATGAAGACGAATTAAGTAGCTATGCGTCACCTAGAGATGCTTGGTTATACGAATAGAAATTTAATACGCATATAATACTGATAAGGGTAGTCTAGATAAATAGGTTGAGGCTTACCTTTTAGATAAATCACAATGAATGACAAAATAGTGAAGCCGTTAATAATACGTTGCCTCACACTTGTCATCCTTTAGAGGGCGAACTAGAATGCATTATGAATACTAGTTCGCTCTCTTTCTATTTATTTAAGATGAAATATCATCATTTCATTTTTCATTCTTTAATTATTGAAATATTCTAATAAATTCAAATTTACTATTGCACACTAGTTATGTTATACGGTTGAATGTGATATGATAACACATATCACAATTTAACGTAGTAAAGGGAAAGGAGCGTATTCTCATGAGATATTTAACGTCAGGAGAATCACATGGTCCTCAATTAACAGTAATTATTGAAGGTGTACCTGCGAATTTAGAAATTAAAGCAGAAGATATTAATACGGAAATGTTTAAGCGTCAAGGTGGCTACGGTAGAGGACGACGTATGCAAATTGAGAAAGATGCTATAGAAATTGTATCAGGTGTCAGAAATGGTTATACACTTGGCAGTCCAATCACACTTGTTGTCACAAACGATGATTTCACACATTGGAGAAACATTATGGGTGTTGCGCCTATTACAGATGAAGAAAGAGAGAATATGAAACGTACTATTACAAAACCACGTCCTGGACATGCGGATTTAATTGGTGGTATGAAGTACAATCATAGAGATTTAAGAAACGTTTTAGAACGTTCTTCTGCTCGCGAAACAGCAGCGCGTGTTGCAGTTGGGGCAGTATCTAAAATACTGTTAGAACAATTAGATATTCATATGTATAGTCGTGTAGTTGAAATTGGCGGTATTAAAGACGAAGGGTTATATGATACTGAAACTTTCAAACAAAATATAGATAAGAATGATGTACGTGTTATCGATGAATCTATCGCACAGAAAATGAGAGATAAGATAGATGCCGCTAAAAAAGAAGGCGATTCAATTGGTGGCGTTGTTCAGGTAATGGTCGAGAATATGCCTGTGGCTGTTGGTAGTTACGTACAATATGATCGTAAATTAGATGGTCGTATTGCTCAAGGTGTTGTTAGTATTAATGCTTTTAAAGGAGTAAGTTTTGGTGAAGGTTTTAAAGCCGCAGAAAAACCAGGAAGCGAAATACAAGATGAAATCTTATATAATAGCGAATCAGGCTTCTACCGTGGTTCTAATCACCTAGGTGGCTTTGAAGGTGGTATGACAAATGGTATGCCAATTATCGTAAATGGCGTTATGAAACCAATCCCAACTTTATACAAACCGCTTAATTCTGTTGATATCAACACTAAAGAAGATTTCAAAGCTACGATTGAACGCTCTGATAGTTGTGCCGTACCTGCAGCAAGTGTAGTTTGTGAACATGTTGTTGCTTTTGAAGTAGCCAAAGCGATTACAGAAGAGTTTCAATCCAACCATATTGATCAATTAAAAGCCCAAATTGAGGAACGAAGACGTCTGAACATTGAATTTTAAATCAATGTAAGTATAGAAACGAGGTATTTTGAATGCAATTACTAACAACGTATCCAAATAATAATTATCCAATTATCGTCGAACATAATGCGTTTGAAACATTATCTGACTATATACTAGACTATGATAAAGTCTTTCTCATCGTTGATGAATTTGTTGATTTTAATTTTAAACATAAGTTCGCTTCACTACTTAACGCATCAAACACTTATAAGATCGTTGTACCTGCCGGTGAGAAAATGAAAACATTTGAGCACTATCAACAAACATTAGAACAATTACTTGAATATAACTTAACGCGCAACACGTGTTTAGTTGCGATAGGTGGCGGTGCTACAGGTGATTTCACTGGATTTCTAGCTTCATCTTTATTAAGAGGTGTTGATTTCATACAAGTACCTACGACGATACTTGCGCATGATTCAAGTGTTGGAGGCAAAGTAGGTATTAATTCTATTCATGGGAAGAATTTAATCGGTGCATTTTATCGACCAAAAGCTGTCATATATGATTTAAACTTTTTAAATACTTTACCCTATGAAGAAATTTTAAGTGGCTATGCTGAAGTTTATAAACATGCTTTATTAACAGGACAAGTCGCTACAGATGATATTGAGAAGCACTTTTCTACTAGAGAAAAGCTAAATTCTCTAAAAGATATGGATCAGTTTATCTTCAAAGGCATTAAGACGAAATTGAACGTCATCGTTAAAGATGAAAAAGAGCATAATATGCGAAAATATTTGAATTTAGGGCATACGTTCGGCCATGCTGTTGAATATAAGACTAAAATACCACATGGTCACGCCATAATGATTGGTATTATCTATCAATTTATTATCGCCAACAGACTATTTGAATCACAATTTGATGTTTCACATTATGCTAATTATTTAAAAACATTATGTTATCCAGTTGAATTGGTTCAACAATTAAACTTTAATGATATGTATCAATATATGTTAACGGATAAAAAGAATAATGGTGAAGGTATTCAAATGGTCTTACTAGAAGAGCTTGGTAAACCACGTGTCTGCCACGTTGAAAAAGACATATTAATTCAAGCATTTGAGGATTTACAATTAGTATTAAAGTAGGTGGATGATAGCATGTCAAATGAACAAATGATCGATATTAAGGGACCACTAGTTGGTGAAATTGAAGTGCCTGGAGATAAATCCATGACGCACAGAGCCATCATGTTAGCTTCTTTAGCAACTGGCCAATCAACGATATTCAAACCGTTATTAGGCGAAGATTGTTTACGTACAATCGAAATATTTAAATTATTGGGTGTTGACATACACATTGCGGATGACAAAATCGTTGTTAATTCACCAGGCTATAATAAATTTAAAACACCACATCAAACTTTATACACAGGTAATTCGGGAACTACGACACGCTTATTAGCAGGTTTGCTAAGTGGTCTCAACCTTAATTGTGTGTTATTTGGTGATGCGTCAATAGGTAAGCGGCCTATGGATAGAGTGATGAAACCACTCAGATTGATGGGTGCTAATATTTCAGGAATAGATGATAACTATACGCCTCTAATTATTGAACCCGCTTCACTAAACGGTATTACCTATGAAATGGGAGTAGCAAGTGCACAAGTTAAAAGTGCGTTATTGTTTGCTAGTTTATTTTCAAATGAAGTTTCTGAAATTACTGAGTTAGATATAAGTCGAAATCATACTGAAACAATGTTTGAACATTATGGCATTCCAATTAGCATTTCTGGTAAGGTAATTACTACGCAGGCAAACGCTATCCAATATATCAAAGCTACAGACTTTAATGTTCCGGGAGATATTTCTTCAGCAGCATTCTTTATTGTAGCAGCACTTATTACGCCTGGAAGCGATATAATAATTCATAATGTTGGCATCAATCCAACTCGTTCAGGTATTATAGATATCGTTGAACAAATGGGAGGGCGTATTGAGTGCTTTAATGTCACGCAAACGTCAGAACCAACTGCATCGATTCGTGTAAAATATACACCTAACTTAAAACCAGTCCATATTGAAGGCGATTTAGTACCGAAAGCGATTGACGAATTACCTATCATTGCACTATTGTGTACACAAGCAACTGGTACAAGTATCATTAAAGATGCAGAAGAATTAAAAGTGAAAGAAACAAATCGAATTGATACAACTGCAGACATGCTTGGATTATTAGGCTTCGAATTACAACCAACTGAAGATGGGTTAATTATTCATCCTTCAGAATTCAAAAAATCAGCAACCGTAGATAGTTTAACTGACCATAGAATTGGGATGATGTTAGCTATAGCTTCATTATTGAGTGATGAACCGCTTAACATCCGACAATTTGATGCTGTAAATGTATCATTCCCTGGTTTCCTTCCTAAATTAAAGCTTTTAGAAAATGAGGGATAAAATAAAATGGAAGATATCTATAAATTAATAGACGATATCAATCTTCAAAAATTAGATCATTTAGATACACGCGTAAATGATGCATTGAGCTCTAATAATGATGATGCATTATTTATTCTTGGTGAAACCTTATATAATTTTGGATTAACACCTCAAGGACTAGAGGTGTTTAGAACTTTATACCATAAGTATCCAGATGAGAGTGAATTACTAATATACTTTATTGAAGGCTTAATGTCAGAGAACCAAACTGATGAAGCGTTAGAATATTTAAGTCAGGTTGCAATATCAACCGAAAAACTAATGTTAGAAGCTGATTTATATCAACAAATTAATATGACTGAAGTTGCTATTGATAAATTAATAGAAGCAAGAGAATTAGAACCTAACGACCCAATCATCCATTTTGCATTAGCTGAATTGTTGTATTTTGATGGTCAATACTTGCGTGCGACTCGTGAATATGAAGTCGTATTAGACACAGGTGAGTACGAAGTAAATGGCATTAATTTGTTTGCTCGCATGGCAGATTGCGCATTACAAAGTGGTAACTATAGTGATGCGATTCATTTATATGATGAAATTAATGAAGATGAAATGACTTCTGAAGATTTCTTCAAAAAAGCCATCGCATATGAAAAAAATGATATCACTCAAGAAGCCATTAAAATCACGAAAAATCTTCTATCTAAAGATCCTGACTTTATACAAGGATACTTCTATTTACAATCACTTTATGAAAATGAAAAAAATTATCCTGATGCAATTGAAACTGGTAAAGAAGGCTTACGCTTAAATCAATTTTATAAAGAATTGATGGTTTCAACAGGAAGTTTAGAAATTGAGCATGGCGATGCTAATGAAGGTGTTGAATTACTCAAACAAGCGCTTGAAGTGGACAACGCTTATCATGAGCCATTATTAATTTTGAGTGATTTATTCCGAAACGAAGAAGATTATGAAGCAATTATTGCATTGTTATCATATGTTGATGAAGATGATTTAGATCCTGTTTTCATGTGGCATTTAGCGCATGCATTTGGTCAAGAAGAACGTGATAAAGAAGCACAACATTTCTTTGAACTTGCTTATCCAACAATGAAAACGCAAAGCGCATTCTTAAGTGACTATTACTATTATTTAATTGAAATCGGTAATAAAGAAAAAGCAATGACACTCTTACAACAATTACTAGAAATGGACCCTAGTAATGAGACTTGGCAAGAAGAAGCCAATCGTCTTGATTATTAATGAAGGTGATTTACTTGAGTCAAACCCTTAATCAGATGAAACAAAGTTATATTGAATATGCTTTGTTTCATTATCATTTTAAATCGCGTATTAGTGTATGGATTTTAAACTATATTAAATCTCATTACGATCTGCTTGAACACGTTCATTTTGTTAATCAAAAAATATCCAATCATAAAACGCTAGAAATGAGTTTAAGTAATGCAGATGCTCCAGCAATTAAGTTGGTTAATAATCATCACATACTCATAAACACAAATGAGATTTTCAATTATATTATATCTCATCATTGTGAATTTGATATTCTGATTCATTTTTCAGACGAACACGCTACCGATTTTAAATTAAATGACTTGATGATTCATCAATTAATGTATTCAACTCAATATATGGCTTATCTAAATACGATTTACAATTTATCTCTTGATTCGACAAGTGTCTACTCACTCATTGAGCACTTGCGCCATAATATTGATTTAAGCCTTCAATTAAATGATCGAGAACAATTCTATCAATTAACTCAAATTTTAGAGGTGCTTGAAAATCGATAAAAGTCATTAAAGGAAATAAAACGAATGCTAACATTTAAACAAATGTGGGAGTTAACGTTATATCGTCAATCCTGCTTAATCTTTTTACTTATTTGTAACTTACTTGGCACGTTATATGGGTTCATTTGGTATGGTGATCAATTAGTTCAAACACCTTGGTATTTCTTACCTTTTATACCTGATAGTCCAATTGCTTCGCTTTTTTTATGTATTGTTATTTTTTGTTTAATTATCAATAAACATGTTCCGTTTATTGAAGCCCTTGCTTTCGTTACTTTATTAAAATATGGGCTATGGGCTGTAATAATGAATATTCTAATGATTCATTTAAATCATAATATAACAATCATGAATATATTTTTAATTTTGAGTCATGGTATTATGGCGATACAAGCAATTTACTTTTATCCTCGCTTAAAAATTAGAATAAGTAGTTTGCTAATTGCGATGGTGTGGGTGTTTCATAATGACTTCATTGATTATGTTTTAAATAAGTATCCGTACTATGACTTTATTGAGCAACATAAAGTTATGGTTGGCTATATCGCGTTTTGGTTAAGTTCATTAGCATTATGCTTATATTATTATTTACAAAAGATAATACCAATTAAATTATTTGATTAAATTAAGGATTCTCAGTAGAATATGGATAAAGGAGAGTGGAATTATTGTCTATAATGTCTTATATAATATATATCGTCATTATTATGCTCATTCCAATGTGGGCACAACACAAAGTAAAATCGAATTATGAAAAATATGCACAAGTGAGATCAACAAGTGGCAAAACTGGCCGTGAGGTAGCTGAAGAAATCCTTCATGCGAATGGCATCTATGATGTTGACGTCGTTAAAGGTGAAGGTTTCCTAACTGACCACTATGATCCTAAAAAGAAAGTTGTTTGTTTATCTCCTGCAAACTTCGATAGACCTTCAGTAGCTGGTACAGCTATTGCTGCACACGAAGTTGGACACGCGATTCAACATCAACAAGGTTATGTATTTTTAAGATTCAGAAGTGCGTTAGTACCATTTGCCAATTTAGGTAGTTCTTTAAGTTACATGATTATCATGTTAGGAATTATCCTTACAGCTATGGGAAGTGCATTTGGATCAACAGCATTATGGATTGGCGCTGGATTAATGTCACTCGCTGTCCTATTCTCGATTGTAACGTTACCTGTTGAGTTCGACGCAAGTTCACGAGCAATGAAACAAATAACTGCTTTGGATATTGTCAATGAAAAAGAATATAAACATGCTAAAAAAGTTCTTTCAGCAGCTGCAATGACGTATGTTGCCGCAACTGCAACAGCTGTCGCAGAATTAGTAAGAATTATTCTTATCGCTAAAGCGAGTGATAATTAATTTAGCTTATAAATATTTAGCATAATACAACATCATTTTTATGCTACTAGTATTAATCGTTCACTAAAGTTGAGTAAGTAATTATAATATGCTTTTCAATCTTAGATAGCGACGTGGGAGTAGGACATTGAATTCGTAAAGAATTCTGTTCTACTCCCAATTTTTTATTTTATAATTCTTGAAAATTTAATTAAAATATAATCCGTTCTTTTCATATTCATAAAATGCATGATTGTTTAATATGATATATACTTATTAAGTATCAATAATAAAGGAGAAAGTGAACACAATGAAATCTATGAAAGAAATGCAAAATGAAGTGGATGCTTACATTGGACAGTTTAAAACTGGTTATTTTTCTCCACTTGCAAATTTAGCACGTTTGACAGAAGAAGTCGGAGAACTTGCTAGAGAAATCAATCATTATCACGGTGAAAAGAAAAAGAAAGACACCGAAGATGAAAATACAATTAAAGCCGAATTAGGAGACAATTTATTTGTTTTACTTTGCTTAGCAAACTCACTCGATATCGACATGACTGAAAGCTTTAATGAAACAATGGAAAAATTCAACACTAGAGATAAAAATCGTTTTGAACGAAAATAATCATTTTTAAAAAGGAGGATAGTGTAACATGAAAATAGGTATTACATGTTATCCATCAATGGGCGGTTCTGGTATCATCGCTACTGAGTTAGGCATTAAAATGGCTGAGAGAGGTCATGAAGTACATTTTATAACGTCGAATATTCCTTTTAGAATCCGCAAACCTTTACCTAATATTACGTTTCATCAAGTTGAAGTAAATCAGTATGCCGTCTTTCAATATCCTCCATATGATATCACTTTGAGTACTAAAATTTCCGAAGTGATAAAAGAATATGATTTAGATTTATTGCACATGCACTATGCCGTGCCTCATGCTGTTTGTGGCATTCTAGCACGTCAAATGTCTGGTAAAGATATTAAAATAATGACGACGTTACACGGCACAGATATTACCGTATTAGGTTACGATCACTCACTTAAAGGTGCTATCAAATTCGGAATTGAGCAAAGTGATATTGTTACAAGCGTGAGTCATTCATTAGCACGTCAAACAAAGTCCATCATTGAAACTGAGAAAGAAATTATCCCTATTTATAATTTTGTTCGTGAAAATGAATTTCCAACACATCATGATGAAAAACTTAAAGAAGTCTATGGCATCAAACCAAATGAAAAGGTACTGATTCACGTATCTAATTTCAGAAAAGTAAAACGTATTGATACTATTTTAGAAACGTTTGCGAAAGTTCATCATCATATACCAAGTAAACTCATTTTATTAGGAGACGGTCCAGAATTATTAGATATGCGAAAGTTAGCACGTCAATTAGATATCGAAAATGATGTGTTATTTTTAGGCAAACAAGATCAAGTAAGTGAATTCTATCAAATGTCTGATTTAGTGCTTCTATTAAGTGAAAAAGAGAGCTTTGGATTAACATTACTAGAAGCAATGAAGACAGGTGTTGTGCCTATCGGTTCTAATGCAGGTGGTATAAAAGAGGTTATCAAACATAATGAAACAGGTTATATCGTAGATATTGGTGATAGCACTAGCGCAAGTGATTATGCCATACAACTTCTTACTAACCCTGATTTATACCAACACATGCAAACTGCTATGTTAAATGACATAGAAGAACGCTTTGGTTCAGAATTAATTACAGATCAATACGAACACTACTATAGAAAAATGTTAAATCAAAAAGAGGATTAGTATGGGAACAAAACTATTTACTCAAGCAAAACCCATTTTAGAAAAAATAGAACACCATGGCTTTGAAGCATACTTCGTCGGAGGGTCTGTGCGTGATTATTTAATGGATAGACCTATCCATGATATCGATATTACAACTAGCGCAACACCAGATGAAATAGAATCGATCTTTGATAAAACAATCCCAATCGGAAAAGAGCACGGAACGATTAATGTCGTGTACGAAGGAACGAATTACGAAGTGACAACTTTTAGAGCTGAATCAGATTATGTTGATCATCGCAGACCTAATGAAGTGTATTTTGTACGTGATTTAAAAGAAGATTTACAACGTCGTGACTTTACAATTAATGCTATTGCTATGGATAAAGATTTTAAAATTTATGACTATTTTGATGGTCAAACGGCATTACAGCAACGGATTATAACTACTGTTGGTATACCACACGAGCGTTTCGATGAAGATGCTTTACGCATTTTGAGAGGCGTACGCTTTCAATCACAATTAAATTTCACAATCTCACATCATACGTTTGAGGCAATGCAACATCATATTGCAGATATCGAATTTTTATCTATAGAACGTATCGTTGTAGAACTTAAGAAATTAATACAAGGTCAAAATGTTAGTGAAAGCTACACAACTTTATTGACATTGAACTTCTTTAATTATGTACCATTTTTTAAAGATCTGGATATGAAAGCAACAAGGATTAATGCACCGATAAGCTTTGAATTATGGCTAGCAATTTTGAAGACCATTGAGCAATCAGACACGCCACTTTCAAGCTTGAAAATAAGCAATAAAGAAAAAGCTAAAATTAATCAATATCATAAACTATTATTAGAGATGCCAAAAATCTCAACTAAAAATCAATTACAGTTATTTGTATATGATTATGGCGCAAGTAATATTTTGGACATCATTGACATAATTCCTTTACTTAAAGAAAATAATATTAAAGTAGCGTCACCTCTAATCTTTAATTATCAATCAATTAAAGAAATTAATCATCAATTACCAATTAAAAGTCGTAAAGCGCTTAATATCAATGGTGGCGATATACTCAAAGTTGTGTCTAAAAAAAGTGGTCCTTGGTTAAAAGAGGTGTTACGACAAATCGAAAGTGAAGTTGTTACACATAAAGTTTCAAATTCTAAAGATGAATTATTGAAGTGGGTGAAAGAGAATGTCAAAATATAGTCAAGATGTTATTCGTATACTATATAAGCATCAATCTGAATATATTTCAGGACAATATATTGCTGATCAATTAAATATTTCAAGAGCAGCTGTAAAAAAAGTCATCGATCAACTAAAAAAAGATGGGTGTAAAATAGACTCCATCAATCATAAAGGCCATCAATTAAATGAACTACCAGATTGTTGGTATCAAGGTATCGTAGCTTATATTTTAAAAGATTCGCAATTAGCCTCAGAAATAAAGGTATTCGAGAGTGTTGCGTCAACTCAAACGATTGCTAAGCAAGAATTAGTTGGCAATAGTGCATCAATGATTATTTTAAGTGATGAACAAACACAAGGACGTGGGCGATTTAATCGTAATTGGGCATCTTCAAAAGGTAAAGGTTTATGGATGTCATTAGTATTACGTCCTAATGTACCTTTTTCAATGATTCCAAAATTCAATTTGTTTGCTGCTTTAGGAATTAAAGATGCTATACAGTCATTTACAAATGACAAAGTAGAAATTAAATGGCCGAATGATATTTATATCGCTGACAAAAAAGTATGCGGTTTTTTGACTGAGATGATAGCAAATTATGATTCAATTGACGCAATCATTTGTGGTATTGGCATCAATTTAAACCATGAAGATAGTGATTTCTCTGATGAGATTAAACATAGCGCGACAAGTGTCGGTTTACATAGTGATACTAAAATCAATCGATATACATTTTTAGAAGCGCTCATTTCATCAATTGAAAAACGTTATACTCAATTTTTAACTCAACCATTTGCAGAAATTAGAAATGAGTATATTCAAGCTTCTAATATTTGGCAACGCCAATTACGTTTTACTGAGAATAACACACAATTTATTGGTGAAGCGATTGATATTGATCGTGATGGTTTCTTAATTGTAAAAGATGAGAATAATGAAGTTAGACGCCTTATTAGTGCGGATATAGATATATAAAGCGTATGACAAGAAGATAAGGAGAGTTAGTTATGGGACACACAAGTTATGCAGTTGTCGACTTAGAAACAACTGGCAATCAACTTGATTATGATGAAATTATACAAATTGGTATAACCTTTGTAAGTAATAATAAAATATCTGGGACTTATCATTCTATGATTCGTACTGATTTGGAAATTCCACCATTCATCCAAGCATTGACCTCAATTGAAGATACAATGTTAGAACAAGCCCCTTATTTTCATGAAATCGCAAAAGATATTTATCAACAACTAAAAGATTGTGTATTTGTGGCGCATAATGTAGATTTTGACTTGAATTTTATTAAGAAGGCTTTTAAAAATTGTAATATACATTTCGAACCTAAAAAAGTCATCGATACATTAGAGTTATTTAAAATTGCTTATCCAACAGATAAAAGTTATCAACTTAGTGAATTAGCGGAGTCTCATGATATACCTTTAGATAATGCACATAGAGCTGATGAGGATGCTACAACTACTGCATTATTAATGATTAAAGCCTTTCAGAAATTCGAACAACTTCCAATAGATACGTTAAAACAACTCTATTATTTAAGTAAAAATTTAAAATATGATTTATATAATATCTTGTTTGAAATGGTTCGTCAGCATCCATCATTACCTTTAGATAATACGCTTGGACAATTTGAACAAATTATTTATAAAAAGCAAGTGGATTTAAAAGCACCAAAAACTAAATTTAATGGATCACTTAAAGATCTGTATCGTGATGCAGTTAAAGCACTCAATCTTACATATCGTCCTCAACAATTATATTTATCTGAAATTATATTAGAACAATTGATGCACAACGATAAAGCAATGATAGAAGCACCTTTAGGTAGTGGGAAGTCATTAGCATATCTATTAGCAGCGCTAATGTATAATATTGAAACAGGACGTCATGTCATGATTTCAACCAATACTAAATTATTACAGAATCAGCTTTTATTAAAAGACATACCTAGTTTAAATCAAGCGCTAAATTTTAAAATTAATGCAACACTTATTAAAAGTAAAACAGAATATATTTCACTTGGTCTAATTAGTCAAATATTAAAAGATGAAACTACTAACTATGAAGTTAATATTTTAAAAATGCAATTATTGACATGGATTATCGAAACTGAAACAGGGGATATTCAAGATTTAAATCTTAAAGGTGGTCAAAAAATGTATTTTGACCAAAAAGTTGAAACCTATGTGCCCGTTAGACATGATATTCATTATTACAATTACATCAAACGAAATGCACAACACATCCAAATCGGCATCACTAATCATGCGCATCTTATACATTCAGATCAAGAGAACTCAATATACCAACTGTTCGATGATTGTATCATTGATGAGGCCCATCGCTTGCCTGATTATGCATTAAATCAAGTTACAAATGAACTTGATTACTCAGATTTAAAATATCAACTTGGCTTAATAGGGAAGAATGAAAATGAAAAATTGTTGAAAGCAATCGATCATCTTGAACAACAACGTATATTAGAACGTTTAGATATTGCACCAATTGATGTATTTGGACTGAAGATGAACATCTCAGAAATACACGATTTAAATGAGCGTTTATTCAATCATATATTTGAAATCATTCAAAATTCGGACGTTCACGATGATGACATTCATCGACACCACTATGTATTTGAATTTGATTCAACACAGATTCTTAAAGATTTACATTTAATTGTTGATAAAATAAATAAAACATTAGAAATATTTAATGGCATGACGCATAAAACAATTAAGACGTTACGTAAACAACTGCTATATATTAACGATACTTATCGAAACATAGAACAAAGCCTTAAAGATCATCATACAGCTTATTTATCTATTAGAAATTTGACTCAGAAATCAACAATTAAATTAATTGTTAAAGATTACGCTGTCCGAGATATTCTTACAACACGTGTCTTAGATAAATTTAACTCTTTAACCTTTATTTCAGGGACATTAACTTTTAATCATAAGTTCGATGCCTTCAAAAATTGGTTCAAAGAGGATGTGCAATTTAACACTTATCAAGTTCCATCGACATTATCAAATCGTATGAATACGAATGTGTATATTCCTAGCGATGTTAGTGCTTATAACTTCAAAAATATCGATGATTATGTAGCATCTATTGTCGTTTATATACAGGAATATGTTACAATCACGCAGTCGAAATGTTTAGTATTATTTACAAGTTATCGCATGATGCATATGGTTCAAGAGTTATTAAATGAACTACCTGCATTTGAGGACTATGTTGTACTCACACAGCAGCAAAATCAAAATTATAAAATCGTTCAACAATTTAATAGTTTCGATAGAACGATATTGCTTGGTACGTCGACCTTTTTTGAAGGCTTTGATTATCAATCAAATGGTATTAAATGTGTCATGATTGCCAAACTACCATTTATGAATAAATATAATACAAAACATTGGCTCATGGATTCAGAGTTTGAGTCTACCTTTAAAGACTATGTATTACCTGATGCAGTTACACGTTTTAGACAGGGACTCGGTCGATTAATTCGAAATGAGGATGATCAAGGACTTATTGTTTCATTTGATGACCGTTTAATTAGTAGTAACTATAAGAACTTTTTTGCTCAAACGCTAGAAAATTATAAACAGAAAAAAGGGGATATCAAACAGTTTGGTAAACTCATTAAAAAAATCCAGCAAAATATTGATAAGAAACAATAATTAATAGGATTAAACGATTAAACAACATCGTCACATGCTAGAACTTCACAATTTATTTTGTTAAAATAAATAAGTATTGACTATATAGAATGACAATTAGGAGATTGGTTATGAAAACAACGATTAAACAAGCTAAACAACACCTTAACCAAGAAGTGACTATTGGTGCTTGGTTAACGAATAAACGTTCAAGTGGCAAGATTGCCTTTTTACAATTACGTGATGGTAGTGGCTTCATGCAAGGCGTGGTAGTTAAATCAGAAGTGGATGAAGAAACTTTCCAACTTGCAAAAGAAATCACACAAGAATCATCACTTTATGTGACTGGAGTTATTACTGAAGATAACCGCTCAGATTTAGGATATGAAATGCAAGTGAAATCAATCGAAGTTATACACGAAGCACATGATTATCCAATTACACCTAAAAATCACGGTACTGAATTTTTAATGGATCACCGTCATTTATGGTTACGTTCTAAAAAACAACATGCTGTTATGAAAATTAGAAATGAAATTATTAGAGCAACATATGAATTCTTCAATGAGAATGGATTTACTAAGATTGATCCACCAATTTTAACAGCAAGTGCGCCAGAGGGCACAAGTGAACTATTCCATACGAAATACTTTGATGAAGATGCTTTCCTCTCTCAAAGTGGCCAATTATATATGGAAGCAGCTGCAATGGCTCATGGTCGCGTATTCTCATTTGGTCCAACTTTTAGAGCAGAGAAATCTAAAACAAGACGCCATTTAATTGAATTTTGGATGATTGAACCAGAAATGGCATTTACTAATCATGCTGAAAGTTTAGAAGTACAAGAACAATACGTAACACATGTCGTTCAATCTGTACTTAAAAATTGTCAATTAGACCTTAAAGCATTGGATAGAGATACGAGTAAACTTGAAAAGGTATCAACACCATTCCCAAGAATTTCGTATGATGACGCAATTAAATTCTTAAAAGAAGAAGGTTTCGACGATATCGAGTGGGGCGAAGATTTTGGTGCACCACATGAAACTGCAATTGCAAATCATTATGATTTACCTGTATTTATTACAAATTATCCAACTAAAATTAAGCCATTCTATATGCAACCAAATCCAGATAATGAAGACACTGTACTCTGTGCTGATTTAATTGCACCAGAGGGTTATGGTGAAATCATCGGCGGTTCTGAACGTATTAATGATTTAGAATTATTAGAACAACGTATTGATGAACATCAATTGGACGCGGAAAGTTACAATTATTATTTAGATTTACGTCGTTATGGTAGTGTGCCACATAGTGGATTTGGATTGGGCTTAGAAAGAACAGTTGCTTGGATTTCAGGTGTAGAACACGTAAGAGAAACTGCACCATTCCCACGATTATTAAATCGTTTATATCCATAGGTTTTATGATTACTTTTCATACACAGTTATTTACTCGTCCAGTCAGCAGTTTGACTGGACGCTTTTTCAACTTTAAAGAGGGAGGAATATCAATTTGAATAAATTTCAACTTAAAAAACGTCCTGTTGTCATTAGAAGAGAATTATTTGATCATTATAGTGAATTAGGACTATCTGAAAAAGATTTAATCATTTTAATTAAATTGATTTACGCCTCTGAATCATCAAATAAGCAACCATCCGTCGATGAATTAAAATTAGGGTCAGACATGGAGCCAAGGGAAATTACTAGTATTATTCAACATTTAATTCAAAAAGATTTGTTACAACTTCAAGTGAAGAAGGATGAAGAAGGTAAATTTACTGAATATATGGATTTGGATGGCTTTTTTGAGAAATTAAGTACTATTTTATCTCAGGAACAAACAAATCAAAAAACGAATCAAACGCAACAAAATTTCAAAGATTTGTTTCAATACATTGAAACTTTGTTTGCTAGACCTATTTCTCCTTATGAAATCGAAACGCTTAATCAATGGATTGATGTAGACCAACATGATTTTGCTTTAATACGAGCTGCATTAGATGAAGCATATAGCCATGACAAGCTTAGCTTTAAATATGTTGACCGTATTTTATTGAACTGGAAAAGGAACAACGTAACGACGACTGAAGAATCTAAGAAAATTAGAGAACAATTTAACAAACCAACTATGACACATACGGTTAAACATATACCAAAGTTTGATTGGTTAAATGGGGAGAAATTAGATGATAAGTAAAAAGAAAGCACTTGAAATGATAGACGTCATAGCTGAAATGTTTCCAGATGCAGAATGTGAACTTAAACATGATAATGCTTTTGAATTAACGATTGCGGTATTATTATCTGCACAGTGTACAGACAACTTAGTGAATAAGGTGACACGTACACTTTTTCAGAAATATAAAACGCCTCAAGATTATTTAAACGTTGATATCGAAGAATTACAAAATGACATACGTTCCATTGGTTTGTATCGTAATAAAGCTAAAAACATACAAAAGCTATGTCAGTCACTTATCGACCAATTTAATGGTGACATTCCTAATACGCATAAAGCGCTAGAAAGTTTAGCGGGTGTTGGACGCAAAACAGCAAATGTTGTAATGAGCGTAGCATTTGACGAACCTTCATTAGCAGTTGATACACATGTTGAGCGTGTTTCTAAGCGACTTGGTATCAATAGATGGAAAGATAATGTTACACAAGTGGAAGAGCGATTATGCAGTATTATTCCTAGGGAAAGATGGAGTAAAAGTCATCACCAACTTATTTTCTTTGGTCGTTATCATTGCTTAGCTAGAAAGCCTAAGTGTGACATTTGTCCTTTACTAGATGATTGT
The DNA here is from genome assembly GCF_017893165.1 of Staphylococcus sp. GDX8P54P. Taxonomy (NCBI): domain Bacteria; kingdom Bacillati; phylum Bacillota; class Bacilli; order Caryophanales; family Staphylococcaceae; genus Staphylococcus; species Staphylococcus sp. GDX8P54P. Next base: position 29,455 of record NZ_JAESMM010000008.1, on the reverse strand, counting down.
AGAGAAGGGCAAAAACGTATGAAAGCACAAACAAAATAATAATTTAGGAAGCTTGATTAAATGATTAATAAACAGGATTTTATAGAAATTGAAGAACAACTTGATGAATTTGCTAATCAGCGCAGATTAAACTCAAATGAAGCTAAAAAGGTTATTGATAAATATTTTGACTTAATCATTCAATTCTTTAAAGAGATAAATGAAATTGAGACGATTGATTTCAAATTATTAGATCAATATCCAGTGGTACCTATGAACTTTGAGGAACGCTATCAGTATATGTTAGCTAGAAAGTATCATTTTATGGGCTATAGTCAAATGAAGACGCTAAAAAGTGAGTTAATTAAAATGAATGCTTCGTATCAAATTAGAAGGAAGCGTTAGGACTAAAATTAAGATAATAGCCGTTGAGATTGAGACGTTATTTTTAGATATGGGTCACACAACAATAGGGTTACAGTTTAATGATTTCAATTTCTTGCAATACGCTCTTCTGAAAAGGCCCTTAAAATAAACGCTTCTCAGTTCTAGTCATTCTTGCGGCCGGGGCCCCAACAAAAAGCATTTCATTAAGAAATTTTACAAGCAAAATAAGTTAGGCAAGCAATCCAACAATACTAATTATTATAAATAAAGAAGCCAGTAAATGAATTTATCAAAACTCATTTACTGGCTATTTTACTAGGAATGATGTCCCAGTCTTTCATTTAAATATTTAACACTTCAAAAACACTATGAAGCTTTTTTAAAGTCGAAAATACTATTTAAATTAAAAATGTTTGAAAGGGTACTTCCGAAACTATTTGAACTTTGTGTTGATGAATTGTTATTCGTATTTCCTGAATTAGTATTGCTACTATTGTTACTATTACTACTATTTGAACTGTTAGAGTTAGTTGATGTACTTGAGCCACTGCTTCCGTTTACTTCACGATTAGTTGTGTTGTTATCAGGATGACCACTAACTGATAAATTATCAGGACTAGAACCGATAACTGAATCTGGTTTTTCAAAGTCACCATCATTACTAGAAGATATATCTGACATCACATCTTCATATAAGAATTGTGGATATTCTTGTTCTGTGTGACCTAAGAATGAGTTAACGCCACCTTCTTTAATTTCACTGAAGCCCATCCAGATAGACATCGTGTATTTAGGTGTAAAGCCATTAATCCAAACGTCTTTTGCAGCGTTATCAGGTAGGTTATATTGTTGGTTAATTTCAGTACCATAAGTACTTGTACCAGTTTTAGCACCCATTGTAACGCCTGAAACGCCATGTCCATAAGCTGAACCATAGGCTTTAAATGTACCTGTGAGCATTTCAGCTAACATGTAAGCTGTGTAGTCTTCCATCGCTTTATGACTCGTATGATCAAACTCAATTGTATCATCGTCAGCTGTTACAACTTTCTGAATCGAATGCGCATTATTATAAGTACCACCATTAGCAATTGCTGCAAATGCAGATGCTAATTGAGTAGGTGAGAACTCAGAAGCGCCACCACCAAGTACTTCAGAAGGACCAATATCACTTTGATAATCTAATCCAACTTTTGATGCAAATTTCTTAACTGCATTGTCACCAGCTTGTGCATTCACTTGTTGCCAAGTTTTAAGTGCTGGGATATTGAAACTTTGTCTTAATGCATCATACGCAGTTACAGTACCATGACCACTTCCATCATAGTTCTGGAATGTACCGCCATCAATTGAATAACTAGATTCATCTTGAATTGCATGATTTGTAGCCCATTGCATATTTTCGATTGCTGGACCATAAGATAAGAATGGTTTCAATGATGAACCAGTTAAGTGTGCATCTGTTGCAGCATTATTATCTACAACGTCTTTGAAGTTACGTCCTCCAGAGATTGCAACTAGACCACCCGTTTTACTATCAAGAATTGTTGAACCAACTCGTTGGTCATCATTTTTGTAGTAATTACCATTATCTATACGATTTTGTAATGTTTGTTGAACATCTTTATCCATATTAGTGTAAATTTTGATTCCACTTTGAAGAACATCAGCCAAGTTTTTATCCTTGAATTCTTTGTTGTTCATCAATTCAGATTTAACAAAGTTTACATATGAATCGTATTCTGAATCAGAATCATCTGTGCCAATTTGACGTTCCTTAGCTGTACGATCTACTAAATTCGCTTTTAAGTTGATTTTCTTAGCATCATTATATTCTTTATCAGAAATTCTATTATGATAATGCATTAAGTAAAGTACAGTGTTCTTACGATTTTCTGCCTGTTTAGGATTATCGTAAATGTTATAAAGGTTAGGCACCTGTGGTAAACCTGCTAAATATGCTTCTTCAGCAAGATTTAAATCTTTCAAATCTTTATTAAAGTAATATTTAGCTGCAGCTTTAACACCATATACACCGTCTGAGTAATAAATTTTATTTAAGTACATTTCAAAAATTTCATCTTTACTGTACTCTTGCTCTAGACGATAAGATAGGTAAGCTTCTTGGGCTTTACGTCCGATAGATTTCTCTTCACTTAGAAATGCTCGCTTAACTACTTGTTGCGTTAAGGTAGATGCACCTTGTGAACCAAATCCACCAGTTAAGTTTTTACCAATAGCACCAAATAAACGTTTATAGTCAATTGCACCATGTTCATAGAATCGATTATCTTCAGTTGCTAGCACGGCATTTCTCATATTTTTAGGAACATCTTTTAATTCAACATGTTCTCGTCTTGCGCCGTTATCTAATTTTTTAACCAAGTCACCATTTTTGTCGTAAATTTCTGCCGGTTTAGGATCTTGTAATTTAGATTCGGTAAATGCAGGTGCTTTCCATGCATAGTACGCAAATAATAAAATGCCTAGTAGAACTAAAACGATAAAGGCGATTAATAAAAAGCCAATAATCTTAATAATCGTTCTTTTCACATTCTTATTCTTTTTTGCTTTGGACTTCCCATTTTTACCATTTTTAGGTTGAGAAGATCCTTTATTTTCCGTCATACGCGGTCCTCACTTTCATCTAATATCAACTTATCAACTGCATTGAGGTAATTTAATCTTGGTTGATACTGATAAGGAATATAGTAACTATTTTTTCTTATTTCTTCAACTGTTATTGATTTTTTTATTTCATTTTTATATCTTTCCCAAAATTTTTGGAATTTGGAAAATGGCAATAGATATACTTCATCAAGTATTTTAAATCTTATAATTAAAAATACAATTCCTTTTTGAAGAAATGCTTTTTTCATATGTTCTACTTGATGATCATGAATATTATTCAAAGGAAAAGAAGTTTTATTCTTAGTCTCCTTTGCTTCAAAATCAATATAATGACCATTATACACGCCATTATAATCCGTAGTTGAAGGTGTACGAAAGTAAGCTTCATTAATAACTGCTTTACTTCGTTTCGGATAATGAACATTAACGATTTGAACCGGTGTCGGCTTTTTATGTATAACCGCTTTGCCATGGTTTAAATAGTAATCGTTAGAACGTTCAATATCTTTTTCAAGAGTCATACCACGGCCACCATATTCTATATTACTAGAATTCGATTTGCCATTTCTTCCGACCTTAGTCGTATTTCCCTTAAAAGGTTTGCCATTAGGGTAATTCATTAGATTCACCACACAAGTTTGAATACATTTAATAGTGGATATGTAACACTAATACCAACCAATTCTAAATGGTATCCTTAAGTGATTACGGATTGTAATTTCAAACTAGGATAGATAATAATGAAGCATAAACAAATAAGCACTTATACTTATGAGTGACTTTCATTATTAATCTTCTTCATTTTAACGTTATTTATCTGGTAAAACAATATTTCAATGTATTTATCCTATTAATGAAGCTATCAGTTAAATGACGGTCGGATTAAATTATGATAAATTAAATTGGATATAAGGAGGGCGTCTTCATGGATACGAAAACAATAAATGACTTACTTAATGAACTACAAACAATTGAAGAACGCTTTAATAACGTGAAAGTGTCACAAAATGATTATGATTTTTACAATGTGGTTTATCCATACACACAAATGATAGATGCTAAATTAGAAAGCCTAATCAAATTAAAACCACAGATTATTCAACTAAGTTATATGAACGCCAACAAATTTGATTTACTTATCAAGTCTTATAAAGAATTATCTGTCGACTGCCATTTTCATAGAACGAGTAAAAAGTTGTTCACTGAAAAGGTAAAAGCAGTCAATTACGATTTAAATTATATTTATCAAACTATTGAAGGGTGATGTCGCACAAATGAAAACTGTGTATGTTACAGGATATAAATCATTTGAGTTAAATATATTTAAAGATGATGCACCTGAAGTCTATTATTTAAAAGCATTTCTCAAGCACAAATTACTTCAATATATTGATGAAGGTCTTGAATGGGTCCTCATCCAAGGTCAACTTGGTATTGAATTATGGACTGCTGAGGTTGTTATCGATTTACGTTCTGATTATCCAGAATTGAAATTAGGCATTATAACACCATTTTACGGACATACGCCGAAGTGGAATGAACAAAATCAAATGAAGTATAATAAGATTGCGCAAGAAGCTGATTTTATGGAAAGTGTTCATCATTCAGAATATGAGGGGCCGTATCAGTTCAAACAAACAGATCAATTTATGCTAGATCACTCTGATATGTCTTTACTTATATATGATGATGAGCAAGAAGGAAGCCCGAAATTCTTTAAAAGGATGTTAGTTGATTTTATAGATAAAACAAACTATACTTGTGATATTGTGGCATTTGATGAACTCACTGATTTTATAAATGACATGCAGTGGGAGCAAGATCAAAGTTTCGAATGAGGTGGAAAAAATGGCAGATGTTTCTTTAAAGCTTTCAGCAAAAGATATCTATGAAAAAGATTTCGAAAAAACTATGGCCCGTGGTTATCGTCGTGAGGAAGTAGATGCTTTCCTAGATGATATCATTACAGACTATCAAAAAATGGCTGATATGAATAATGAAGTTGTAAAATTGTCTGAAGAAAATAACAAACTAAAAAAAGAAGTTGAAGAATTAAGACTACGAGTGGCAACATCAAGACCTTCTGACAATAAATCATTTTCTTCAAACAACGCTAATTCATCAAACAATAATGTTGATATTTTAAAACGAATTTCTAACTTAGAAAAAGCTGTATTTGGAAAGTAATGTAAGCGTCTTTAGATTTAATGAATGTAATAATAGGTAACTATTGTGTAGTGTCATTTTCACTAAACAATAGTAAATCTACAAAAATATCTGTAATAGTATAGATAATTATGATATAATCGCAAGAGTGATATTTTGGGTAATCGCTATAGCAATATAGAGGAAAGTCCATGCTCACACAATCTGAGATGATTGTAGTGTTCGTGCTTGATGAAACAATAAATCAAGGCATTAATTTGACGGCAACGAAATAACCTAAGTCTAATGATACGGTTAAATTAGTTTGAAAGTGCCACAGTGACGTAGCCTTCTTAGAAATAAGAAGGGTGGAACGCGGTAAACCCCTCGAGTGAGCAATCCAAATTTGGTAGGAGCACTTGTTTAGCGGAATTCAACGTATAAACGAGACGTCTTTATCGAAATATAAAGATATGTAGACAGATGGTTACCACCGACGTACCAGTACAACTAGTGTACGATATGAGTACAACGGTACAGAACATGGCTTACAGAAATATCATGAACTAGTTTAGCTCTCCCATTGATTGGAGAGCTTTTATTTTTTTCTAATCATACATAAGATTTTAAATATTTGTTAACATATAAATGTAATTATAAAAAAGGAGATCACGTCATGTTCCAATTATTAGCAGTTTGTCCTATGGGATTAGAGGCTGTTGTTGCCAAAGAAATTCAAGAACTCGGATATGAAACACAAGTTGAAAATGGGCGCATCTTTTTCGAAGGTGATGCTAAAGCGATTGTAAAATGTAATTTATGGTTGCGTACAGCTGATCGTATTAAAATCGTAGTTGGCCGCTTCAATGCCAAAACATTTGATGAACTTTTTGAGAAGACGAAATCATTACCTTGGGAAGACATTATTGATAAAGAAGGCCAATTTCCTGTTCAAGGTAGAAGTGTTAAATCTACACTTTATAGCGTGCCAGACTGCCAAGCAATTACAAAAAAAGCAATTGTGGAACGCTTAAAGAAAGCATACGATGAAAAAGGTTGGTTAAACGAAAGTGGCGCGAAATATCCTGTTGAAGTAGCTATTTTAAAAGATAACGTCTTACTAACCATTGATACATCAGGCTCTGGTTTGAATCGACGTGGCTACCGAATTGCTCAAGGGGAAGCACCGATTAAAGAAACATTGGCTGCAAGTTTAGTTCGATTAGCAAATTGGAAAGGAGATACACCTTTCATTGATCCATTCTGTGGTTCAGGTACCATTGCGATAGAAGCTTGTTTAATTGCTCAAAATATCGCACCTGGATTCAATCGTGATTTCGTTTCTGAAGAATGGAATATTATGCCACCTAATATATACGATGAAATGAGAGACGAAGCTGATCAGCAAGCAGATTATGATAAAGATATTCAAGTATTTGCATCCGATATAGATCCTGAAATGGTTGAAATTGCTAAACGTAATGCTGAAGAAGTCGGCTTAGCAGATATTATTCAATTTAGCGTGAAAGATGTTAATACATTAACGATTGATACGGATAACCCTGTTGCTTTAGTTGGGAACCCTCCGTATGGCGAACGTATTGGGGATAGAGAAGAAGTTGAAGAAATGTATCGTTATATTGGTAAGTTGATGAATCAACATGCACATCTATCAACCTACATTCTTACTAGCAACAAAGAATTCGAATTCTTAGTTAATCGAAAAGCGACTAAGAGAAGAAAATTATTCAATGGTTATATTGAATGTACGTATTATCAATATTGGGGTAAAAAACCAACTAAGATATAATTTTTATTAAATTTGTAAATTTTTCTTGATGTATCTAATAATATTTAATTAATTTAATCAATTCATTAGCGCTCTTATTATTACTGATGTAAAGTGATAGTAAGAGTGTTAAATTTAGATACAATTACATATATTTTTATACATCATAGTTAGGAGAGAAATCATATGCAAACAGTTTTAATTATTGGCGCAAACGGTAAGGTCTCTATCGAGGCTACTAAAATATTTTTAGAGGATTCAAATTTTAATGTTGATTTATTTTTAAGAAATGCACATCGAATTCCAGATTATGCATCAAATCGAGTGACAGTATATGAAGGCGATGCAAAAAATGCGGAAGATTTAGAACAGGCATTAGATAAAGTTGATGTTGTCTTTGCGAGCCTATCTGGTTCATTAGATGTTGAAGCACAAGCGATTGTAGATGCAATGTCTAAAAAAGATGTAAAACGTCTAATCTTTGTAGCTGCCCCTGGGATTTATGATGAATTACCGCCTAAATTTAATGCATTTAATCAATCTCAATTTGGAGAAAAATTAACTAAATATCGTAAAGCCGCAGACATTATTGAAGCGTCAACACTAGATTATACAATTATACGTCCTGCTTGGCTTACATTTAAGAATGAAACAGATTACGAAGTTACTTCAAAAGACGCTCAATTTAAAGGAACAGAAGTTTCACGTCGAAGTGTTGCAAGTTTAGCTGTCCGCATTGCTAAAAACCCAGAACTGTACTCAAAAGAAAATATTGGTGTTAATAAACCTAACACTGATGGAGATAAACCTGCTTGGTTTAATTAACAATTCTTTATATTTGTTTCAAACTAGTGTTGTGATAAAATTTAATAAATAGGTAGCTTGGCAGAATTGATATTGTAATGCCGTTCATTCAATTCTATAGAATACTACCATTTTTAAAATAGCCTGTTACATTTAGTATGTCTCAGGCTCTTACTTTTTTATTAGAATGTTTGAAATAAAGGGGACTTAGCATGGCTAATAATGAACAACTGGATATTTTATATAAATTAAAAAAGGAAGTTGAAAAATCTAAAAACTCAACTTTAGTACATACCATTAATCAAGTCATTAAAAAAGTATATTTAAATCAATATACTGCTTCTTTTGTAGGACACTTTTCAGCGGGTAAATCAACTTTAATCAACTTATTATTAGAACAAGATATTCTTCCAAGTTCACCAGTACCAACAACAAGTAATACAGCAATTGTATCTGTTTCAGATAAACAAGGTATTATAGCTAATTTAGAAAATCAACAATATTCTAAATTAAAAACTTATGATGAAGTTAAAAAAATGAACCGTTTAAATGTAGATGTAGAATCTGTTGAGATTAATTTTCCATCTACAAAATTTAAAAATGGCTTCACTTTGCAAGATACACCTGGCGTAGATTCAAACGTTGCTACACATCAATCCACTACTGAACAATTCATGTACACAAGTAATATTCTATTCTATACAGTAGATTATAATCATGTACAATCAGCCTTAAATTTTCAATTTATTAAACGAATGAATGATGTAGGGATTCCTGTCATCTTTATCATTAATCAAATTGATAAACATAATGAAGATGAAATTACTTTTGAAACTTTTAAAGAGAGAGTCAATAAGTCAATTGAGGATTGGGAGATTAATCTAACAGATATCTTTTATGTGTCTAAATTCGATCACCCTGAAAATGAACTATCACGCCTCTCTCAGTATTTAATAGAGAAAGATAATAATAGAGAAGCTATTGAAGATTATGTCAATCGTACAGTGAAATTCATTACAGAAGCACAATTAGGATATATTCAAAATGAGCGACAAGATATATTGGAACAACTTAACATTAATGAAGATGAATTGGAACAAGCTTATGCCAAGTTTCAACAAAATCAAGCTGTTAGCGAAGAAGCTAGACTTTTGAATAATCCTGATCAATTATTAAGCTTTTTAAAACAAAAGCGTAAAGATGTATTAGATAACGCATATATAATGACGCATGACATGCGTGAAGAAATTAGACAATACCTTGAAAGTATGAGTGACGATTTTAAAGTTGGAGGCTTCTTAAATAAAAAGAAGAAAAAGCAAGAAGAACAAGAAGCGCGGCTACAAAATGTTGTAACTAAATTACAAGATAAGATGAATCAACAAATTCGACAACCACTAAGAGAGGATATGTCGTTCTTAACTCGCTTTATTAATAATTCCGAGGTGAATCATGACATTCTAAATCAGCATTATGATATTGATTCAAGTTTAATTTCAAATTTATATCAACCTCAAACGAGTATAAGTAATACGTATATACTTACTTTCAGTGATGACGTGCTAAAAGCAATCAGAAATGATGTAGAAAAACAATCTAATCCATTGTTTGATAAAGCAATTAAGTATACACAAGCGCAAGATTTAACTGAGGAGACGACTGATGACTTACAAATTTACGAGCATTATCTAGAGTTACAAAATTTAAAATCATCTCTAACTACTAAGAATTATTTACATTATTATATCCATATGGAAGATTCTTTAGATAAATTAATAGGTAGAACTGAGGCAAATTATGTTCTAGAAGATACCGAACAGGCTACCATAAACGATGAGGACGCATCAAATCATCATTCGAATGTCAATAACATTAATGAAGTTAATATTCAAGCAGCATTGGATATTATTAATCCTGTACCTTTATTTGAAAGAACGAAAAAAGATATTAAAGATACATTAGAACGATTAGACAATAAGTTAGTTAAAATTGGTGTATTTGGCACATTCAGTGCAGGTAAAAGTAGTTTAATTAACGCTTTATTAGGGGGACAATATTTAGTAAGTTCACCAAATCCAACTACTGCAGCGACGACTGAATTATCATATGGAGAGAATAGTCAGATTACACTTAAAACTGAAGAACAACTATTAAGCGAACTTAATCAACTGATTGAATATCACGATGTTTCTTTTGACACACTTGACTCATTTATCAATTCTGATATTCAACGTTTAAAGCGTAAATTAGAAAAGAACCAACTTGCCTTTGTAAGCGCAGTTCACAAACATTATTCGATGTATAAAGATATGTTAGAAGAAGGTGCTAAACATGTGATTTCTCGAGAAGAAATTAAGAAATGGAGTGCCGAAGATGAATTCGCTTCATTTGTTAAGACTGTCCATATCAATTTACCGATAGAATGGCTTAAAGGAAAAATCATTGTTGATTCTCTAGGTTTACATTCTAATAATCAACGACATACAAATGAAACTGAACAAATTTTGACTTCATCTGACTTAATTTTATATGTGAGTTATTTTAATCATTCCTTTACAGATAACGATAAACATTTTATTGAACATATGAAAGAAATGAATCAACTTAATGAAAATCAAGCATTTAAAATGGTCATCAATGCGGTAGACTTAGCAGAAAGCACTGATGATTTAAACGCTGTGAAACATTATGTTAAAGATGCGCTCACTCAAGTCAACCTAAAATCAGATATCTTTGGCGTTTCAAGTAGACAAGCACTGAAACAAAGTGATGAAGGCATTAATCAATTACGACAAAGTATTGATCAATTTGTAGAAATAGATTCAAATCGTATATTAGAACAACAAATGGTTAAGCAGCTTGAACAAATCAATCTTTCATTTAAAGAAATGATTAATGACTATCAAACAAACCAATCTCATATTGAGCAACGTCAACAGCAATTAAAGCAATATCAAAATAAGCAAAGATTATCAAATCAATTGTTAATGACTACGGAACAACATACTAATAATGAGGTTGAAGATCAGATTTATCATTTAAATGGAAGATTAAAGTTACAATTATTAGATGATGTTAAAAGTGTTTATAATAGTCAAATGACTCAAAATAGTGATTTTAATGATGAAAAGAAAATTTCTTCTAAAACATTTTTAAACCAAATTCATCAACGCCTGTATTTGGAACAAAGTCTATTAGTTGAGCGTATAAAAAAATATTATAATCATCAACTTAGCGATCAAGTCGCACCAATACTACAAAAATTAAACCAATTGCATGTGTTTATTAATCCTGAGTTTAATGTCACGCCTGAATTTACTGAAAAAGCATTTTTACGTATAGATTTAAACGATATGCTTGCTGCATTACCTAAACAATTAACTAAACGAAGAATTCTTAATCCTAATACTCAAAGAGCATTGCAAGAACAAATTAGTATAAGCACACTTGAATTATTACAAAATCAAATGAGTGAATTCAGACAAGCATTAATTCAATTTGTTGCCTCAATGAATGAAGAGGCAGAAGATAAATTTGCGCAACTTGAAGGTGCGATTCAAAGCCAAATTGATGAATTAGTATCATTTAATTTGGACAATACTTTAATTGAACAATTACAAACAGCGCATCAAAAATTAAATGCACTATTAAAATAGAAAGAAGGCACAATCTATGGAAAATCGTGTCCTATTAGTGGATGGAATGGCTTTACTTTTTAGACATTTCTATGCAACTAGTTTACACAAACAATTTATGTATAATTCAAAAGGGGTACCAACTAATGGTATCCAAGGATTTGTCAGACATATTTTTACAGCGATTAATGAAATTAAACCTAGCCATGTTGCAGTTTGTTGGGATATGGGACAATCAACATTTAGAAATGAGATGTATAGTGCTTATAAGCAAAACCGTCCAGCGCCTCCAGAAGAACTCATACCTCAATTTGATTATGTCAAAGACATTTCAGATCAATTTGGTTTCATTAATGTAGGTATGACAAATTATGAAGCTGATGATGTTATAGGTACGCTTGCAAAATCTTTTTCAAAAAATAATGAAGTTCACATCATCACTGGAGACAAAGACATCTTACAATGCATCAATGAAAAAGTAGAAGTGTGGCTAATTAAAAAAGGATTTAACATATATAATCGCTATACTTTAACACGTTTCAATGATGAATATCAGTTAAATCCGCAACAACTGATTGATATTAAAGCATTTATGGGTGATAGTGCAGACGGATATCCCGGTGTAAAAGGGATAGGCGAGAAAACAGCTCTCAAATTAATTCAAACCTATGGAAGTGTCGAAAATGTGCTGTCTAATATTGATAAATTAACACCTGCACAACGCAAGAAAATTGAAAGTGATAAAGATAACTTAACTTTATCCAAACGCCTAGCCGAAATATATACTGACGTACCACTTAATAGTATTGAAATATATAAAGATATGGCTTACGCACATTCAATTAATCACATACTTTCAATTTGTAATGAACATGAACTATATGTATCAGGTAAATATATTTCATCGAAGTTATAACGGACGCAATGAATCTAGAACATATATAAAATAATGATGTATTTTGGAAATTTGCAGTAGCTGACTGAACTGAGAAGGCGCTTAAACCGAGCTTTTCTCAGTTCTACTCATCTTTGCGGGAGGGGGTCCTAGCAAAGCGCATTTTACTAAGATATTTTATAAACAAAGCAAGATAGGAGTGGACGATGAATTTTAAAAGCATTCCGTTCCACTCTTTATTTTTTCATTAATTTTAAATGCCGCTCAATTCATAAATTAATTTATTTTATTGACAAAAATTCTAATTCACAGTGAATTGAATTAGTGCTACAATTAAAGAGAACAACAATTGAATTGTTCATTTCATAATGATAATTGAAATTTAATACCCGAGAGGAGTTGTAAAACTTTTGTCGAGTAATTTTTTTGTGTTTAAGTGACACTTAAAATTTTGACAATAATAACGGTAACTTAATTATCAACCTTTTGATATTGAGCTATGTGTTATCGGAATTACTTTTCAATCAAACTCATAACATCAACATCAAGAATATACAACATAGAATAGGAGAGACGCGCATCAATGAATCATCGAGATAAATTGCAGAAATTCAGTATCCGAAAGTATGCAGTGGGAACATTCTCAACTTTAATTGCCACGCTCGTATTTCTAGGGACGCATACGGATCAAGCGCATGCAAGTGAGAATGCTAATGCTACCGTAGAAAAAGCTAAGACGAATACTGATACACAAGCAAACCGAGACATAAATAGTTTTCAAAATGATGCAACAACAATTCAAAGTAAGCAAACGTTAAATGCAACTGTAGATAATAATAATCAGTTACAGCAAATTGATAAGCCTTCCACTGAAAAAAGCGCTTTGAACTCTAAGACTGATGACAAAGTATTAACTGATACATCAACCTCTTCTAATAAAGAAATAAAAGAGGAACGTTCATCTGTCATTCAAAATGAAACATCAGAACCGCTTAAGTCTAAGTCGTCTTCAGTTGCAAAAGATCAATTAACTCATCAACAAACGCAGTCTTCTAATTCAAAACCATCTCAACAAATAGAAGATAAATCAGATAAACACCAAATAACGGAATCAGACAATAAGCCAAATGTAGACCCTAAACATTTAACTAAAGTGTCTCATCTTACTCAAGAAATCCAAAGCAAGATACCAGAAGCGAGTGCTTTAGAACCAACTAATTCTCGTATTGAGGAAGCTAGACAATTAGTTATAGAAAGTAATCATCTTACTCAATCTAGTAATGTATCACAACAGTCCCTTATTGATTTAATTAAAAGGCTAGAACGCACTCGTAATTCATTAGCAAATATTATTACGAGATCACATTCAGGTAAACGTGACCCAAGAAATGGCCAACATATTACACCAGGTAGTAATTTTAGATTTACTACATTAAACGGGCGTTGGAATTCAGGTAGAAACGTTATTGTGTATCAACGTAACTATGCTTCATTACCTGATGGTAGAGCCCTTGGAACTGGTCAACAAGCTAACGGTGTAGAAAGTATTACATCAAGAAAAACAGTTATGCGTGCATATTATAAACATGATGGTAACTCTAAATACTTAGTTTATGATGTATTCTTTAATAATGACGGAATTAACTTCATACCTCCCGGTTCTCAACATCGTTTAGGTATGGCTTTACTATTACCTTACAAAGTTATGAAACTTAATTCAGATGGTTCATTTGCTAGTGATTCAGTTAGAAATCTTTCTTACGCAGCATATGAAAGAAGAAGTGGTCATAATAGTTTATTGAGTGAATCACCTAGTGATTTCATTATCGATCCAGATAATAGTACTCAAGTGATTGATATGCTAAGAAGTAATCAACGTGATTTCGGTCATACAACATTTTATCTTAGTTATGGTGTTCGTCCAGGTAGAAGCTTTAATGCAGATGCTAACGAATATTTCCATTCAAATAGAAATAATCCTGATTTAAGAAGAGCAGTAGAAGATCAAAGAGGGAAATTTAGTGGCTGGAACTATGGTATTGGGATACAAGTAGACCCTAACCATCCTGAAGGCGCCAATCGTGCATATCATATGCATCTTGAAGTTAAATTAAGAGATAACGTGACTACAGCAGAATTAGAAAATGCATGGTCATATGCCAATACAGCTGCAATGGGTGGTACAAGTAAATCTGCTTATACAGTTTTATCAGGTCGTATATTACCAGAAGATAGTGCATTACCTTCAATTGAGAACCAACCACCAGTAAAACCCGTTATTAATTCAAATTTAGTAGGTAAAGCGACGACAGTATCAGTTATCGATGTCTCTACTGACCCAAATACTAAAGTTGAGATTTTCGATAAAAACGGAAATAAAATTGGAACAGGAACAACAAATGCTAGTGGTCATGCATACATTACACCAACAAGTCCCATTCCTGAGGGTAATGTCACTGCCAAAGCATACAATCACAGTGATGAATCAAAAGTTTCGACGTCTGATCCAAAATTCGCATCAGATACAACACCACCATCTACACCTGTGATTAACACAAACTTAGTATATAAAGCTGGAACATTAACACCAATTGATGTTTCTACTGACCCTAATTCACATGTTGCATTAATCGATAAGAATGGCCGAATTTTTGGTGCTGGTACGACAGATGCTAGTGGTCATGTCATTATTACGCCAGATCGCCCAATCCCAGAAGGTAATGTAACTGCGAAAGCAACAGATAATGCCTTACATCCGAATAGTTCAGTTTCTAATCCAGTTCAAGCGACAACGTTAATTCCAGTAATAAAACCCGTTATTAATACGGATGTTTCAGGTAAAGCATTTTCTTCACCTGTCATAGATATTACAACCACACCAAACACGCGTGTCGAATTATTAGATAAACATAATAATGTTATTGGACGAGGCATTACCGGCTCAAATGGTCATGCATACATTACACCTGACCATTATCTATTTGAAGGTAATATTACAGCAAAAGCATATGATCAAATAGATGCAACTAATAACGCAACATCTGATCCAAGACATGTTACAGATACAACACCACCTAGAAAACCGGTTATTAATACTAACTTAGTAAATAAAGTTGGAACAAGAACGCCAATTGATGTTTCTACTGATGTATTAACAAGAGTAGAAATTTTTGATGAGAATGGAAAGAGTTATGGCGTTATCATCACAGGCATAGATGGTCACGGAATCATTACACCTAGAGAACCATTACCATTGGGTAAAATATTCGCTAGAGCTTCAGATGGCGCAGAAACACCAAATACAATAGATTCAGATCATGTACCAGTAACAGATACAATTCCACCTACAGTGCCGACAGTGGATACAAACCTAATTGGTAAAGCAACGACGTTAACACCAATAACTGTTACAACTGACCCTAATACTAGAGTAGATTTGATCGATAAAAATGGTCATATTATAGGTACTGGCACAACTGATAAAAATGGTCATGCAATTATAACACCTACTAAATTAATTCCTGAAGGACCTGTAACAATCAAAGCTACAGATCATGCGGAACATCCAAATAGTTCAACGTCTGATCCAATTGAGGCTACAGATACAATACCTCCTTCAATACCAAAATTAAATACAAATTTAACTGGCAAAGCTTACACACTAACACCGATATCAGTGACTACTGATCCACTCACTAAAGTAGAAATCATCGATGATAAAGGGAATGTAATTGGAAGTGGCGTGACTGATGAACATGGTCATGCATTAATTACACCTACTAAGCTAATTCCAGAGGGTAATATTTATGTTAAAGCAACTGATAATGCAACTCATCCAAATAGTTCTATTTCAAAACCAGTTAAAGCGACTGATACAACACCACCACCTGTACCTAAGGTCAATGGAAGTTTGAAAGGTAAAGCGGGAACAAAAGATCCAATTGAAATTATTACTGAACCGTTTACTCATGTAGAAATACTTGACGGTAAGGGGAATGTAATTGGAAGTGGTATAACTGATAAAAATGGTCATGTGGTTATCACACCTAATAAACCATATCCAGAAGGAACAATTATTATTAAAGCAACCGACAATGCGCAACCACCTAATAGTTCATTCTCGAAACCTATTAATGTAACTGATACAACAGCACCAAAAGAACCAATCATTAAAACGAGTCTAATTCATAAAGCTAAAACTAAAACACCTGTCAGCGTCACTACTGATCCTAATACTTTAGTAGAATTACTTGATAAAGACGGACATGTGATTGGCTCATCTACAACAGATGATAAAGGCAATGCAATTATAATACCTAATACGCCAATCCCAGAAGGTAATGTGATAGTTAGAGCTACAGATCACGCTGAACATCCGAATAGTTCATTATCAAAACCAGTTAAAGCTACATTGTCTGATGATGACAAAAATAATCGAAATCGAAAAAATGTTAAGGTTGATCAAAGTGATTCAAACTATGGTCACCAAAATTTAAATGGTCAAGATAATCATAACTCAAAAGATCACATTTCAAATAAACACAATCATAATGGTATCCAAACATTACCTAACACAGGTCTCACACATAGCGATGCATCATCTACAGCTTTATTTACTGCATTACTAGGTGGTTTAGCATTATTAACAAAACGACGTAAAAAAGAGCATAAATAGATAGTTGACGATCTAAAGTTATACCCCCCTAATTAATTCTAAATTAGGGGGTATGTTACATTTTTATATTATTTTTTCCTTTTTGTCAGTTTGAATAAAGCTTGTTGAGCATGTTGATTTGCTTCTTTGTTTTGTTCTCTAGGAACCCACTTTACAAACAACAATTCAAAGCTCTGCTCAAGTATTTCTAAATTTTCAAAATAGGGCTTGAATCGAATGTTTTTTACAAACCCTTGATTGACACTATCTTCAATCAATTTCGAATCTGTATATAATAGCGCATTCATTACATTCAGCTCACGAGCATGTTCAAGTGCATAAATTAAGGCAGCCCATTCCGCACTATGATTATCCATTTCACCTAAGTCATGCGTATATACATATTTCTTATCATCTTCCTTAATTACTATGCCACATGTACTTCTTCCAGGATTGCCTTTAGTCGCTGCGTCGAAGTAAATTTTCGCCATAAAAAATTTCACCTTTTCATCAAGTCATTGATTTAATCATAACAAATTAAAAATGAATAGAATAGAAAGAGAATGGGACATAAATAATATAATTATGCTATTTTGCAATTTCGCAGTAGCTGACTGAACTGAGAAGGCGCTTCAATCAAGCCTTTCTCAGTTATAGTCATCTCTGCGGGCGAGGCCCCAACAAAGAGAATTTCACTAAGAAATTCTACAAGCAAAGCAAGTTGGGAGTCGGGGCCCCAGCAAAGAGAATTTCATCAAGAAATTCTACAAACAAAGCAAGCTGGGAGTGGACGACGAATCTAAAAAGAATTCTGTCCCACTCCCAAGTTAGTGAAATACGCTCTATTACGTATTATTAAATTCATTAACATATAAATATAGCTTGGATTGAGTGTCCCAGCTAAGCATATTTTGAGGAAAAAGTCTTACAACCAC
Source organism: Staphylococcus sp. GDX8P54P (assembly GCF_017893165.1). Taxonomy (NCBI): domain Bacteria; kingdom Bacillati; phylum Bacillota; class Bacilli; order Caryophanales; family Staphylococcaceae; genus Staphylococcus; species Staphylococcus sp. GDX8P54P. Next base: position 11,601 of record NZ_JAESMM010000008.1, on the reverse strand, counting down.
AGTGTGTTGCATTTAATATCCTTCATCTAATTTATGAATTCGACCTTTACGATACATAGATTTAGCTACATAACCGAATGGTACGTTGAAAATTGTCGAAATTAGTTTTAATAAATACGTTGTTATAAATATTTCAAATACAACCATATTTGGTAAAGTACCTGCAAAAGCAATTGTAACGAACAGTGCTGTATCAATAATTGAACTTAACATTGTGCTTCCGTATGCACGTATGATAAACGTCTTATCTGAACTAAATATTTTCTTAATAGCAGAAAAGATGAATACATCAACATGTTGTCCAATTATATACGCAATAATTGAACCTAATGCAATTCTAGGAACTAAATCAAAAATCGTTGAGAGTGATTTTTGAGCCATATCCTCAGGTGCTGGTATAAAATGAAGAGACATTTGCATCACAATGATCATGACCAACGTGGATGAAAAGCCTAACCACACAGCTCTTTTAGCAACTTTGCGCCCATATATATCATTTAAAATATCTGTTGCTAAATAAATTGACGCAAACATCACATTACCTAAAGTAGCAGATATGCCAAAAATATGAACTGTTTTTATTACTTGAATATTAGCAATAATAGTTCCAATTGCAACCCAGGCAATTAAACCTTGTTTACCAAAACATCGGAACATTACCACCATTAAAATAAATGTAACAAGAAACGATGCTACACCAAAAATCTCATTATACATAAAAATCCTCCTAAATTTTGATGATGCGGGTGTTTAGAAACCGCAAAAACAACTTATTTATTTTATAGCAATTTATTGGCAATTGCAATAACCATAATCACTTACATAATCATTTATCAATTATTAAATCGATTATTTCAAAATAACTCCAAATTAAGTTATACTTGTTCCATGCTTATAATAAAGTAATACTGTGCTTAAGGAGTGACGGTTATACTTACACATTCCGAAAAAAATGCAATTGATAAAATTGATGAATTAATGAACACTTATTGTGATAAATGCTTACTAAAAACACATATAAGAAAAACAGAAGGTAAAACACAGGCACACCATTTCTGTATTTCCGAGTGTTCAATTGGTAAACAAATCAAACAATTAGGAAATGAACTTCAATAGGAGGTAAGGACTATGCATATCGTTTCAATCGAAGAAACACCAAATCATAACACTATGAAAATAAATTTAAGTGAAAAGAGAGAAGATAATAAATCTAATACATTTACTTCTGCACAAGAAGGGCAACCGGATTTTATAAATAACTTATTTGAAATTGACGGTGTAAAATCAATATTTTATGTTATGGATTTTATTTCTGTTGATAAAGAAGCCAATGCAGATTGGAATAATGTACTACCACAAATTCAATCTACTTTTGAATAAAGCTTTATAAGGGGACATGTAGTTATGGAAATTGTACGAGTAGAGCCAACACCAAGTCCTAATACAATGAAAATCGTCTTGTCTGAAAAGAGGGAAGACAATAAATCTAATACATTTACACAAATAGATGAGCATCAACCTCAATTTATTAATGATTTATTAGCAATCGATGATGTCAAATCTATTTTCTACGTAATGGACTTCTTAGCTATCGATAAACAACCGAAATCTGATTGGGAAGTGGTCTTACCTCAAATCACTTCAACATTAAATAACGAATCATCTATTGATAGTGTTCAACAACCTGATGAACATTATGGTGAAATTAAAGCTGAGGCACTTATGTTTAAAGGCATCCCTTATCAAATTAAACTGACTACCGCTTCAGAAGAACGTCGCGAACAAATGCCAAACCATTTCGTTGATAGAATGTTAAAGACACAAAAAGACGGTGACAATGTTGTATTCTTACGTAAGTGGGAAGATCTTGGTATTAGATATGGTGAATTAGATGACGTTATGCATGAAGTATATGAAGAAATGATTGCACTATACCCAATTGAAAGGTTAGACGCGCTCGTTCAAACTGCATTAGAAACGGATATTGTAGTACCACAACAACAGTATCATCATGTTACTGTTAACGAATTTAAAGCAGCGTCTGATTGGAAAGATAAATTAAGAATGCTTAAAGCATTTCCATCACCAACAGTCGAAGATATAGATTTATTAGACCTAGCTTTACAAGAAGAAAAGGCACCATTAAGACGACAAGCCATTGTATTAATCGGCATGATTGAAGATAAAGAAATCCTTCCATATTTATATAAAGGCTTACATGATAAAAGCCCAGCAGTTAGACGCACCGCTGGAGATTGTTTAAGTGATTTAGGGTTTAAAGAGGCATTACCAGAAATGGAACAAGCTTTAAATGACCCACAAAAAATAGTCCGTTGGAGAGCGGCAATGTTTTTATTTGATGAAGGTGGACCAGAGCAGTTATCAAGTTTAAAATCACACGCCGACGATTCTGCCTATGAAGTTAAACTTCAAATAGAAATGGCAATTTCTAGAATTGAAAAAGGCGATGAAGCGTTAGGCTCTGTATGGAAACAAATTGCAAATCGCAATAAGTCATAAATTTCAAGAAAAACTAAAATAGGAGTGGAAATAATGAATCCTTATGAACAATATATGAAAGAATTAGCTCAACAAATGCGAGCTGAACTTACTGAAAATGGTTTTAAAAGTTTAGAAACAAGTGAAGATGTATCAAATTATATGAATAGTGTTAATGAAGAAGATACAACATTTGTAGTAATTAACTCTACATGTGGTTGTGCTGCTGGTTTAGCTAGACCCGCAGCTGTTGCAGTAGCTGAACAAAATGATAAAAAACCGACAAACAAAATCACAGTATTTGCTGGTCAAGACAAAGAAGCAACTCAAACAATGCGTGACTACATCCAACAAGTGCCTTCTAGTCCATCATATGCATTATTCAAAGGGACAGAATTAAAGCATTTTATTCCTAGAGAGCATATTGAAGGCCGTGACATTCAAGATATCTGTATGGATATTAAAGATGCATTTGATGAAAATTGTTAAGAAACCTATTTGAGTTTTTAGTCAATGCTAAATGCTTAAATTCACTATAAACTTGTTAAACAATTAACCATTTTGACTCTACAGCTTAGAAATTTCAAATCACTACTAAATGGCATTATCTATGAATACGTATTCATTAAAGATTGACTTACCAATCCCAAATATAAAATTAATAGTTAATTTTATATTTGGGATTTTTTTATTTTAATTTTATAAGTACGTATTATCTAGTATAATAATTAGTAATATAAACAATTCTAGGAGATGAACAAGATGTTAAATTCATTTGATTCAGCCTACCATGCTCTATGTGAAGAAATATTGGAAATTGGCAATCAACGTGATGATCGTACGCATACAGGTACTATATCTAAGTTTGGTCATCAATTACGTTTTGATTTGACCAAAGGTTTTCCATTACTTACAACGAAGAAAGTATCGTTTAAACTTATAGCTACTGAATTACTATGGTTTATTAAAGGCGATACAAATATACAATATTTATTAAAATATAATAATAACATTTGGAATGAGTGGGCATTTGAGAAATACGTACAATCAAATGATTACCACGGACCTGATATGACTAATTTTGGACATAGGGCGCTCCAAGACGAGGACTTTAATAAACAATACAAAGAAGAAATGTCTAAATTCAAACAACGTATATTAAATGACGATGCATTCGCTAAAAAGTACGGAGATTTAGGTAACGTTTATGGTAAACAATGGCGAGATTGGGTAGATAAAGAAGGTAATCATTTCGATCAACTTAAAACAGTAATTGATCAAATAAAGCATAATCCAAATTCTCGACGCCATATTGTTTCAGCATGGAATCCTACAGAAATTGATAGCATGGCCCTGCCACCATGTCATACGATGTTCCAATTTTATGTTCAAGATGGTAAGTTAAGCTGTCAATTGTATCAACGTAGTGCAGATATCTTCTTAGGTGTACCGTTTAATATCGCGAGCTATGCATTATTGACACATTTAATAGCAAAAGAATGTAATCTAGATGTAGGAGAATTTGTTCATACATTTGGTGATGCTCATATTTATTCTAATCATATTGAAGCAATTCAAACACAATTATCTAGAGATAGTTTTGAGCCACCAACCCTAAAAATCAATTCTGATGCTTCAATTTTTGAAATCAATTATGAAGATTTGGAGTTAGTTGGATATAACGCACATCCTGCTATTAAAGCACCTATAGCAGTGTGATAAACAAAAGTACTAATTTAATCTAAATAAATTATAGATACGGAGGGGAATTATGACTTTATCCATTTTAGTTGCACACGATCAACAACGCGTCATAGGCTATAAGAATGATTTACCATGGCATTTGCCTAATGATCTGAAACACGTAAAAAAACTATCAACTGGAAATACATTGGTAATGGGAAGAAGAACCTTTGAGTCAATTGGTAAACCGCTTCCTAACAGAAGAAATGTCGTTTTAACGAGTGATACATCTTTTAACGTCGAAGGTGTAGATGTGATTCATTCTATTGACGATATTTACAACTTAAAAGGTCATATTTTTATCTTTGGCGGTCAATCATTATTTGAAGAAATGATTGATAAAGTAGATGATATGTACATTACAGTAGTCGATGGTAAACACCAAGGTGACACATTTTTCCCACCTTATACATTTGAAGAATGGGAAGTAGAATCATCAGTAGAAGGAGAACTAGATGATAAAAACAGAATTCCACATACATTTCTACACTTAGTACGTAAACATTAAATTAAATTGATTAACCGGAGGCACTTATGACTAAACAAATTATCGTGACTGATTCTACATCAGATTTATCACATGACTATTTAAATCAACATAATATCCACGTTGTACCTTTAAGCTTAACGATTGATGGTAAATCATTTGTCGATCAAATTGACATTTCATCTGAGGCATATATCCAACGCATTGAAGAAAATGCAGATGTTAAAACAAGTCAACCACCAATCGGTAAATTTATTGAATTATATGAAGAACTTGGTAAAGAAGATGTTGAAATTTTTAGTATTCATATGTCATCAGGTCTAAGTGGAACATATCAAACTGCTCTTCAAGCCAGTGATATGGTCGACACTAAAGTAACCGTGATTGATTCTAAATCCATTTCATATGGACTGGGATACCAAATTCAACGTCTTGTTGAACTCATAAATACTAATCTTTCACCAAATGAAATTGTTGATAAACTTAAAGAACTACAAAAAAACATCAAGCTTTTTGTTGTTATTGGACAGTTAAATCAATTAATCAAAGGTGGACGCATAAGTAAGACTAAAGGGTTGATTGGTAATATTATGAAAATCAAACCTATCGGTACATTAGAAGATGGGTATTTGGAAATTGTGCATAATGCACGAACACAAAATTCAAGCATACAATATTTAAAAAAAGAAATTTCAGAATTTATTGATAAACATAAAATTAAATCTATTGGTGTTGCTCACGCTAACGTACTTGATTTTGTTGACAAACTTAAAACACAGTTTGACGAAGCATTTGGGCAGCAAACATATGATGTAAATGTAACTACGCCAGTTATATCAACGCACACTGGTCAAGGTGCAATTGGTTTGGTTGTTGTTCGTGAACCAAACTAAACACGTATTTTATTACTTGCTTCCTATTTATATTAAATAAATAAAAGTATCGTTGTGAGTAGATTACTTTAAATTAACAAAGTTATATCGTAAATTTAATAAATGACAGAGGAGGTAATAATATGGCATATGCAACATTAGCTGGAGGATGTTTCTGGTGTATGGTTAAACCCTTTACATCATATCCAGGAATTGAGGATGTCGTATCTGGATATAGTGGAGGACATGTTGAAAATCCTACGTATGAACAAGTTTGCACTAATCAAACTGGTCATAGAGAAGCCGTGCAAATTCAATTTAATTCTGACATTACGTCCTTTGAAAATATCTTAGATGTGTATTTTAAAACATTTGACCCAACAGATGCTGGTGGTCAATTTTTCGATAGAGGCGAAAGTTATGAACCAGCTATCTTTTATCACGATGATGAACAAAAGAAAGCAGCAGAACTTAAAATTCAACAACTGAACGAGGAAGGCATTTTTAAAAAACCGGTTATAACACCAATTCTTCCTTATAAGAATTTTTATCCTGCAGAAGCATATCATCAAGATTATTATAAGAAGAATCCTGCACACTATGAGCAATACCAACGTGGATCAGGAAGAAAATCATTCATCGAAACACATTGGGGGTCTCAAAATGATTAAAAAAGATAAGCATGAACTAAATGACATGGAATATCTTGTTACTCAAGAAAATGGTACTGAACCTCCATTTCAAAATGAATATTGGAATCATTTTGAAAAGGGGATTTATGTAGATAAAATTTCAGGCAAACCATTATTTACTTCTGAAGAAAAGTTTGAATCTAACTGTGGTTGGCCAAGTTTTTCGAAAGCGCTTGATGATGATGAAATCATTGAACTGGTTGATAAAACATTCGGCATGGTTAGAACTGAAGTTAGGTCAGAAGAAGCTAATAGCCACTTAGGACATGTATTTAATGACGGTCCTAAAGAAAGTGGTGGATTACGCTATTGTATTAATTCAGCAGCAATTCAATTTATCCCTTATGATAAATTAGAAGCGCTAGGCTACGGTGATTTAATTCCACATTTTGAAAAATAGGAGTGACTAATAATGTTTAAAAAATTATTCGGTAAAGGTAAAGAAGTTAATAAAGAAATTGAAATTTATGCACCATTAACTGGTGAATATATCAATATTGAGGATATCCCAGATCCAGTTTTTGCACAAAAAATGATGGGTGAAGGATTTGGTATTAACCCAACTGAAGGAGAAGTAGTTTCACCAATCGAAGGTAAAGTTGATAATGTATTCCCTACAAAACACGCAATTGGTCTTAAAGCAGATAACGGTTTAGAAATTTTAGTTCATATTGGATTAGATACAGTTCAATTAGATGGGCAAGGTTTCGAAATCCTAGTAAGTAGCGGTGATACTGTACAAGTTGGTGACCCTTTACTTAAATTTGATTTAGAATATATTAAAAATAATGCGAAAGATGTCATTTCACCAATTATTATTACAAATTCAGATCAAACTGAATCAATTCATGTTAATGATGTTAAAGCAGTGATTAAAGGTGAAACTAAAGTCGTAGATGTGACAATGAGCTAATGAAAGAACATTCTTTTTATCAATTTGCGCTAACAGCTAGAGGTCGTAAAGATAGCAAAGGAGATTTAGCTGAAGAAATATTTAATGATTTATCTTTTCCTAAACATGAAAAAGATTTCAATCAATTATCTGATTATATCGAAATGCAAAGTGATATAACATTACCGATGTCAGTATTTGATGATTTATATGAAGAATATACAGAATGGCTGAAATTCTAAATTTTAAATAGTCAATCCAAGTATATATAATTTTATATTTTGCATTGTACATTCGCATTAGTTGACTGAATGAAATGTGTATTTGAAACAAGGTATTAATTCCAGTTAACCTTGCCGGGGTGGAACTCTGAATTCACAACGAATTCTGTTCCACTCCTTTATCATTTTTATGTGTAAATAGCTATCTGTTTTCTAATAAGTTGCGTTTATGTTTAAATAACGACATACTTATATTATCTTTTTAGATGAAATTAATATAAATACATACGATGTTATACGAGGAAGTGGTTTTATGAGTCATCATTCTGAGGAGAGACACAATCATGTTGATGCCAAACAAGATATTGATAAATCTTCAAATAAGAAAATTCGATTTAAAACTTGGCAATTCATATTACTTATATTAGGAATTATAATATTAACGGCTGGAATAACAGTTGCCGCTACAATAGGTATTAGTCACAAAATAAGTGGATTAAATAAAGATGAACGCCAAGAAATGAAGAAAATCGAGTATGCCTACAAGACACTTAATAATGATTATTATAAGAAACAAAGTGCTAGCGATTTATCTGAAGCCGCTATTGATGGCATGGTAAAAGAACTCAAAGATCCATACTCTGAGTACATGACTAAAGATGAGACGAAAAGTTTCAATGAGGATGTTTCAGGTGACTTTGTAGGAATTGGCGCTGAAATGCAGAAAAAAGATAAACAAATCATGATTACTAGCCCAATGAAAGATTCACCTGCCGAAAAAGCCGGTATACAACCTAAAGATGTTGTAACTAAAGTGAATGGAAAATCGGTTGTAGGTAAGCCATTAGACCAAGTAGTTAAATTAGTTCGAGGTAAAGAAGGAACAACCGTCAAATTAACGATCAAACGTGGTTCACAAGAGAAAGATATTAATATTAAGCGTGGAAAAATTCATGTAAAAAGCGTGGAGTATAAGAAAAAAGGCCATATCGGTGTCTTTACAATTAATAAATTCCAAGATAATACTGCTGGAGAACTCAAGTCAGCAATCATAAAAGCACATAAAGACGGTGTGCGCAATATTGTATTAGATTTAAGAAATAATCCTGGTGGTTTACTTGATGAAGCAGTTAAAATGGCGAATATCTTTATTGATAAAAATCAAACGGTTGTCAAACTTGAAAAAGGTGACGATACTGAATCAATTAAAACGTCGAATGATGCTACAAAAGAAGCGAAAGACATGAAAGTCAGTATTTTAGTAAATGAGGGCTCTGCAAGTGCTTCTGAAGTCTTTACAGGTGCTATGAGAGACCACCATAAAGCAAAAGTTTACGGTTCAAAAACATTTGGTAAGGGAATAGTACAAACAACTCGTGAATTCAAAGATGGTTCATTATTGAAATATACTCAAATGAAATGGTTAACACCTGATGGTCATTATATTCACGGTAAAGGTATCCAACCTGATACTAAAATTGCATCACCTAAATATCAATCTATCAGTGTCATTCCTACTGATAAAACATATACTATGGGTGATAACACCAAATATGTAAAATCAATTAAAATTGGCTTAGACGCATTAGATTATGACGTTGGCGATGAATCAAATCAATTTGATACGCAATTAGAAACAGCTATAAAATCATTCCAATCAGACCACCAATTACAAGTGAATGGTAAATTTGATAAAGAAACCAACGAGAAATTCACACAATTATTAGTTGAAAAAGCTAATAAAGAAGATAAAGTATTAGATGATTTAATAAACAAACTAAAATAAAGAGGTGTTTTTAAAACAATGATTAGGTTAGGTAAATTACAAGATATTTCACAAATAGAGGCATTAGTTGAGGAAGCTAAAGCATTAATGAAAGAATTTAATAATAATCAATGGGATGATAAATACCCAGTGTCAGAACATTTTGAAGAGGATATCAAAGCTGAAACACTATATGTTTTAGAAGAAAATGATACAATTTATGGCTTTATCGTGGTCGACCAACAACAATCAGAATGGTATGATGATTTAGAATGGCCAATCGAACGTCAAGGCGCCTATGTCATTCATAGACTTGCTGGCTCACAACAATACAAAGGTGCAGCTACAGCATTATTTGATTTTGCTGTAAAGTTAGCTGAAGATCATAATATCCATGTTATATTAACAGACACGTTTGCTTTAAATAAGCCAGCGCAAGGATTATTTGAAAAATTTGGTTTCATCAAAGTCGGTGAAGCAGAAATTGACTATCATCCATTTGATAGAGGTGCACCATTCTATGCATATTATAAAAATATTTAAGAATAGAGGTTAATTACTATGTCTAAAATAGCATTTACCGGTGGCGGTACTGTTGGACATGTTTCGGTCAATCTAAGTTTAATTCCAACAGCTACTGATAAAGGACACGACTCATTTTATATTGGTTCTAAAACAGGTATTGAACGTGAAATGATTGAATCACAGTTACCTAATATTAAATATTATCCAATATCTAGCGGTAAATTACGTCGATATTTATCAGTCGATAACGCGAAAGACGTATTCAAAGTTTTAAAAGGGATAATTGATGCACGTAAAGTATTAAAAAAAGAAAAGCCAGACTTGCTATTTTCTAAAGGAGGATTTGTATCCGTTCCTGTAGTCATAGCAGCACGCTCATTGAATATACCAACGATTATCCATGAATCAGATCTAACACCTGGTTTAGCTAATAAAATTTCATTAAAATTTGCTAAAAAAATCTATACTACGTTTGAAGATACTTTGAAGTACTTGCCTAAAGAAAAAGCTGACTTCGTAGGCGCTACGATTCGCCAAGACTTAAAAGAGGGTAATCAAGCACGAGGCTATCAATTAACCGGTTTCGATGATTCTAAAAAAGTATTACTTGTTATGGGCGGTAGTTTAGGTAGTAAAAAACTAAATCAAGCTATCCGTGAAAATTTAGAAGCCTTGCTTCAAGATTATCAAATCATTCATTTAACTGGACATGGATTAGTAGATAATAGTATCGATGCAAAAGGCTATGTTCAATATGAATTTGTAAAAGAAACGTTAACGGATTTACTAGCTATTACAGACACTGTCGTGAGTCGTGCAGGATCTAACGCAATTTATGAGTTCTTAACATTGCGTATTCCTATGTTATTGATACCATTAGGACTTGATCAATCTCGTGGGGATCAAATCGATAACGCAAAGAATTTCGAATCTAAAGGCTATGGTAGAACGATTCCTGAAGACCAGCTTACACAAGTTAAATTATTGGAACAACTTAAAGATATTGAGCATAATCGAGAATCGATTGTGAAACAAATGGAGACATACAACGAAAGTTATACCAAAGAGGATTTATTTAATAAAATTCTACAAGACGCTTTATAAACTCAGGAGGTGTAGACAATGAATCATGCAAAACGTATTACCTTATTAATCGTTTTTACATTAATATTTGGTATCATTGCATCCTTCCATGAGTCTAGATTGGGTAGATGGATTGATACAGAAGTGTATGAATTTATTTACTCATCCGAAAGTTTTATCACTACCTCAATCCTTTTGGGGGCCACGAAAATTGGAGAAGTATGGGCCATGGTATGCCTTTCATTGATGCTTGTCGCTTACTTAATGTTAAAACGTTTTAAAATCGAAGCACTGTTCTTCGTGATTGTCATGTCACTATCTAGTATATTAAATCCATTATTAAAAAATATCTTTGACCGTGAGCGTCCAACGTTATTGCGACTAATAGATATATCAGGATTTAGTTTTCCTAGTGGTCATGCTATGGGCTCAACATCATTCTTTGGTAGTGCAATGTTCATAGCAAATCGACAAGCAAATGGCAATAATAAAGGTATTATTATCGGATTATGTGCACTATTTATTCTTCTTATTTCTATTTCAAGAGTATATCTAGGCGTGCATTATCCTACTGATGTCATTGCTGGCATAATTGGTGGTGCTTTCTGTATCGTCCTTTCAACTTTAATACTTAAAAACCACTTATATCCAACCATTTAAACAAGAGGCTGGCACAAAAAATAATATAATGAAGCTATTTTGCAAATTCGCAGTAGCTGACTGAACTGAGAAGGCGCTTAATTCAAGCTTTTCTCAGTTCTAGTCACCCTTGCGGGCGGGGCCCCAACAAAGAGAATTTCACTAAGAAATTCTACAAGCAAA
>NZ_JAESMM010000077.1:1030-1285 GCF_017893165.1 Staphylococcus sp. GDX8P54P | reverse complement strand
GCCAAAGTAGATTCATTCTTTGAAAAATTATTAAAAGGTGCTTACGACGAAAAAGTTGAAACAAGTGCTGATACTGCATCAGCTTAAAAAGGAGTTTTGACTTATGGCTAAATTTAAAGTTTTAAAAGATGCAATTAATTTAAAAACCGATAAAGAGTATCGTAAAGACGAAGTTGTGGAAGAGAAAGTTAAAGATATCAACGACTTTGAAAAGCGTTTGAAAAATAAAGGGTATGAATTACCGTTTTTTGAACG
>NZ_JAESMM010000077.1:821-960 GCF_017893165.1 Staphylococcus sp. GDX8P54P | reverse complement strand
AATTAAAACGTAATTATATTAGATTAGTAGAAAATCCTGAAGCAGAAGAAATTAAATTAGAAACTTATTTAACACCTCATTTCATTCCATTAGATGTATTATATGAAGCAACTGACGTAATGTCAGAATTAGAACAAGC
>NZ_JAESMM010000077.1:0-691 GCF_017893165.1 Staphylococcus sp. GDX8P54P | reverse complement strand
AAGAGACAAAAAAGTTTATTCAGAGCATCAGTTAAATAAAATAAAAGACGAAGATTTAACGTATCGTGGCATGAAAAAGAACTTGGACAAAGTTGTAAAACAGATGATTGAGAACGGCACACCGGCCGACCAAGTACTCAAGATGCCATTTTATTATATACTTCAAATTTTAGATGAACGTCATCTAAATACTGTTGATACTGATGATAGAGCAGATGCGTTATTTACTGCCTTATAGCCTTAGTTATCAACACTAAGGCTTATTTTTTATACCTAAAATAAGAAAGGAGTGACAATGAGTGGCGGAATCAAGATTTAAAGGCATGTCCATATTAATGAATATGCGTGATGTTGGTATTGATAGGACTATGAAACAGATACGTAGTCAGTTTAAAACATTAGATACTGAAATGCGTCGTTCTAATGCTAACTTTAAAAACTCTGAAAAATCTATGCAGTCTTTCCAAACAAGAACCAAAGAGTTAAATAAAGCGATTGACGTGACTGAAAATTCAATGAAAGATATCTCAAGTCAATTGAAAAAAATGACTCTAGAAGAGCAACGTACAAGTGTGGAAGCAGAGAAGTTACGTCAAGAATACAGTAAGCAGCATAGAGCATTACAAATGTATCAACGTCAATTAAACTCTACGCAATCCGAAATGAAACAATTTAGTACAACTTCTAAGCA
>NZ_JAESMM010000076.1:0-1647 GCF_017893165.1 Staphylococcus sp. GDX8P54P | reverse complement strand
CAATTCCTATTAGAGTGTTATAGGAATTGCCTTTTATAAAACATACTAAGATTAGCTGTGAAGAAATCTATGACGATAGATTTTTTCACAGCTATTTTTTATAGTTGTAGAGAGAAGTAGACTGTGCGCTCCCTTGGATTTTAAATCCGTATTAAAAAACTAGTCAGCTTTACTCTCGCCTTTTGAAATTCGTTTGTAGTATGTTGGGCTCTTGAAGCCGTGTAGAGGAAAGTGAAATGAGAAAGGTTAAGTAAAGTTTCAGCTTCTCAAAACAATTAAGGAGGAATTTCATGGATTATTTAGGCATTGATATTAGTAAAAGAACGAGCGTCATCGCACATTATTTTGAAGATAAATTCCAAAAGGAATTTACAATTCAGAATAATAAAAATGGTTATAATCAGTTACTTAAATACTTAAAAAAACTTGATCAACCTCAACTTATATTTGAATCTACCGGTGTGTATTCAAGAGGTATAGTTCAATTTTGTCAGGTTAACCATGTGAAGTATATTGAAATGAATCCATTAGAAGCCAAATTTAGAACTAGTTCTTTAAGATCTTGGAAAACAGATCAGGCTGACGCTCACAAATTGGCTCAATTAGCGCCGAATCTAGGACAAATGGACAACTCTACTACACATGATTCAATATTCTTTGAATTAAGAGAACGTGCTCGTTTTCATCTAGAAATTGATAATGACCAAAATCGTCTTAAGGTTGAGATTGTTGAACTATTACATCAAACATTTCCTGGTTTAGAAAAATTATTTAGTAATCGATATTCAATTATTGCACTCAATATCGCAGAAATTTTTACGCATCCAGATATGGTTATTGATTTAGATGAAGACACACTTATTACACATATATTGGATTCTACAGACAAAGGTCTATCAACGGGCAAAGCCAAAAATTATGCACATCAATTAGTAAATATTGCTTCAGAAAGTTACCCCAATGTCGATAGACATTCGTTTCTAGTTGAAAAAGGACGCTTACTTATCCAACAATTAAAATCATCTATACAGCGTCTTAAGCAATTAGATAAGGACATGATTCAATTAGCACAACAACTTGATTGTTTTGAAAGTATCCTTTCGACACCTGGTATTGGTAAGCTGAGTGCAGCTATGATAATTGGAGAAATTGGTGATATTACACGCTTTAAATCAAATAAACAACTCAATGCTTATGTAGGTATTGATATCAAACGATATCAATCAGGTGGGACACACAGTAGAGATACAATCAACAAGCGTGGTAATAAAAAAGCGAGAAAACTTTTATTTTGGGTGGTTATGAATATTCTAAGGGGACAACATCATTATGATAATCATATTGTCGATTATTATTACAAACTAAGAAAGCAGCCTAATGAGAAACCTCATAAGACTGCCGTCATCGCATGTATAAATCGATTATTAAAAACAATTCATTTTCTAGTAACGAACCAGAAAATGTACGATTATCAAATGGCCCCTCATTAGCCAAATATATAATCAGATATAGTTTAACACCTTATTCAAAAAATTCAAATTGAACGGTTTAGTTAAGTAATGCTTATTTTAATGATAAGTACTTGACTAATCGTAGGAAAAGGGAGCGGGACAGAATTCTTTTGAATTCGTCGTCCACTCCCAGCTT
>NZ_JAESMM010000075.1:0-760 GCF_017893165.1 Staphylococcus sp. GDX8P54P | reverse complement strand
TTGGGTCATGTAAAAGTCCTCCTGGGTATGTTTTTGTCGTTAAAAACATTGTACCGTAAAAGGACTGTTATATGGCCTTTTTACTTTTACACAATTATACGGACTTTATCCAAATAATGGCCAAAAAGTAGAAGAACAAGACCAAGAAATTCGTGATCAAATTCAATCTACAAAAGATAGTATTGAGAATAGCAATGATGATACAAATTCAAAAATTGCAGAATTACAAAATAAAGTTGATAGCCTAAAACAACAAGCAGATACAGACAAATTAAATAAAGTTGCAGAAGATTATCAGAACACAATTAATAATTTGAAAGACGCAAAAACCCAACAAGATAATGGTAACAATGAAAAAATGGAAGAAGAATTAAATAAAGTTAATAATAAGTTAGATGAAATCAAGAATAAAATTTCATCGTGGTTTAATAGTAATAAATAACTTGCTACTACATTGATATAAAGGGTAATGCGTATGGAAAATGAAAAGACACGTAATAAGAAGCCATATATATATGGTTTCTTATTACTAATAATTATCTTAATTGCTTTAATAATTGTATTTGTAGTTAGAAAAACAGATGCCCTAGGACAAATAAATAAATTTGAAGATGCTGTAGAATCTAATGATTCTAAAAAAGTCAGTGAAATTTTATCCGGTAGTGAACGGACTATGTCAGACAAGGAATCAAAAGCGTTTATAAAATATATGGTTCTGTTGCAAAGTAAAAAAATATAGCTAACCACTAATTTATCATGT
>NZ_JAESMM010000074.1:0-1034 GCF_017893165.1 Staphylococcus sp. GDX8P54P | reverse complement strand
AAGTAATGGAGGTAATCATTTGTACACACGTGATGAAGTGAGAAACATGATAGACAATTATAAGTGGATGCATAATATTATAGAAGCGCAAGTGTATGACGCAGACAGTACATCAACAGCACAGTATGGTATAGAAGCAGTGATGCCTAAAGCTAAAGGTGGTACAGGTGATAAGGTATTAGTTAAAGTATTAGATAGAAATAGAGAGTATCGACGTAATGTTAAGCTGCTTAATAAACTACAATTTATAGATAAGTATGAAGAATATGTAACAGATGAAATGAACTATCATATACTACAATTGATTAAGATAGGTATCAAGCACAAGACTATCATGGAGCTTATGGAGATAAAGAGTAAGTCTACATTCTATGGATGTGTTAATGAGATAGTCAACGTATATATGGATGCACAACAAGGATACTATGATTAAACGAACACATCGAACCATTCGAACACATCGAACCATATGTGCAATTAATATATAGATAGATTTATAATATCGATATACGATAATGATTACACAGGCACAGCACATTAGTGTTGTGTCTTTTTGTTTGGAGTAACAGAGATGAGCAAGGCATATGCAGATTATATTGAACAACGAACCAAGAACAAAGGTTTTTATTCAAATGCCAAATGGCGTAAGACAAGACTGAAGGTGTTAGCACGTGACCATTATGAATGTGTGATGTGCAATGCAGAAGGTAGATTGACGATTAATCAGAAACAATCACTAGAAGTTGACCACATTATTGAATTAGAAAAGCAACCAGAACTTGCATACGATTTAAGTAACTTAAGAACCTTATGTAAGTATCATCATAATAAAAGGCATGGCAGATTTGAACATAATCCAAATAATCGAAAAAACAAATTCAACGATGAACAGTGGTAAAAAATAAAATTGTATAAAAATGTTATTTAATTCAAAAATACAAAAGTGTAAAAAGTGTCAAATACCCCCCGCCTAAACAAACCGCGCCACAAAAGGCTTCGCGGAAACCGGCGCTTGGGTCAACTCCGCAGATTTA
>NZ_JAESMM010000073.1:0-3132 GCF_017893165.1 Staphylococcus sp. GDX8P54P | reverse complement strand
CATTTATCTCCAATTAAATCTACATCTTTTTCAAAATCTAAATACCAACCGATCTGGTTAATAAAGTTTTTGTTATAAGGAATATTGATTGTTCCTTGTGTATGGCCACCGTGAAAGGCTTCTTTGCTACGAAGATCAAATGCTATTCTTTCATTGTTTAAACTAGGATAAACATTGTATGGTTGATATAACTCCATACCAAATTGGTTAATTTTTTTCATTTGTGTAAAATGATGTGGTGGTGCTGGTTGATTTGATGTTAATGTTTCAATGAATTTGGTTTCATCAGTTTCACTAAATGCCCAGTTATTTATTTTTTCATAACCTAGCGTAGACATTGGTACGGCGCCTAATGCTTTACCACAAGGACTTCCAGCACCGTGACCTGGCCAAATTTGAATATAATCTGGTAAATCTTTAACACTTTCTATAGATTGATACATTTGTTTCGCACTAACTTCTGTAGAACCTTCCATTTGAACTGATTTTTCTAGTAAATCAGGTCTACCGATATCACCAACAAAGACAAAATCGCCACTAAATAAGCCCATTGGAACGCTTGAGCCGCCACCTTCATCAGTGAGTAAGAAACTGATACTCTCAGGGGTATGACCAGGTGTATGCAATACTTCTAATTTAATGTTACCTACATGAATAATATCTTGATGGTTAACAAAATGTGTTTGTTCTGGCATATTACGATAACTTAATTCATCGTCACCTTCTCCAGATACATATACGTTTGCATTCAATTGTTCTGCCGCATCTCTAATGCCTGAAGCAAAATCAGCGTGTATATGAGTTTCTGCAGCTTGTGTAATTGTAAAACCTTCACTATCTGCAACTTCCATATATTTTGTTAAGTCACGTACAGGGTCAATTATTATTGCCTCTCCTGTGCGTTGACAGCCAACTAAATAAGATGCTTGAGATAAATTGTTATCGTAAAATTGTTTGAAAAACATATAAAAAACTCCTTATTTTAATAGATTTAATTAAATAAATAAATTATGACTCGCGTTTTCAGTATCGCCTATATAAGTACCTACACCGCCGTACTCAACTTCGTCTCTTAATTCTTCTTTTGTAATGCCCATGATCTCCATGCTCATGGTGCATGCTATTAATTTAATATCTTGAGCTATCGCTTGATTAATGAGTGATGGTAATGAATCAACGTTTTTCTTTTTCATTACGTAACGCATCATGATATTACCTAAACCGAACATATTCATTTTAGAGAGTGGCATTTTCAAAGGTGTTTTTGGCAACATAAAATCAAACATTTTTGCGATACCTTTCTTTTTAACGTTAACTGTTTGCGCTTTTTTCAATGCGTTAAGTCCCCAGAAAGTAAAGAAGATGGTTACATCTCTTCCTGCAGCTTTAGCACCATTCGCAATAATCATTGCTGCCACTGCTTTATCTAATTCTCCACTAAATAGTACAATTGTAGTGCCTTTAGACGTGTGACTCACTTCTAAATTTTTGGGTTGTCCTTTTTGAATAATCGCTTTAATTTCATTGTCGTCCTCCTCAAGTTTTACTAATACGTGTCCCGTTTGTTTCGCCCAACTTTTAATATCATTTGCGAATCCTGGATCTGTGACTGTAACCTCAATTTGGTCACCTTCTTGAATATTTTTTATTTCTTTACTGATATTTACAATAGGACCTGGACATTGAAGACCACTATAGTTAAATTTTTTACGCTCTGCTTTAATTTCTACATTTGTCCTTTCTTCTTTTGTATCATCGCTGACGTTTTTTTCTTCATATGCTTTATAGCCGCCCTCTAAATTTACAACGTCATAACCTTGTTCAGCTAAATATTTACTAGCTTTAGCACTTCTATTACCACTTTTACAGTGTATATAATAGGTTTTATTTTTATCTTTATTGAATGACTCAATCTCATCTACAGGATGCAGTATGGCACCATTGATATGCCCTAATTTATATTCTTCTTGTGTTCTTACATCAATCAATTGACCTTGAGAAGTTAATTTTTCTAACTCTGATTTACTTAAATCATTAATGTGTTTTTCATTATATTGTTTCATAATAACCTCCTGTTAAATACCTATGGGGGTATGTTAAAAGATATAACTCTTTTTGTCAAATACCCCCTCGGGTATTTGACAAACTTTTTTTATTTTATTACTATGACTATATTCAATTAAAAGTGGAGGAAATTACTATGAATTATGATAAAAACATGATCAATCGTATTAATAGAGTACAAGGACAACTCAACGGAGTTATTAAAATGATGGAAGAAGGAAAGCATTGTAAAGATGTGATTACGCAACTTAGTGCTTCAAAAAGTTCATTACAAAGATTAATGGGGATTATTATTAGCGAAAATTTAATTGAATGCGTCAATTCAGCTGATGACAACAATGAAGATTCACAAGAAATCATTAATGAAGCTGTTAACTTATTGGTGAAAAGTAAATAATGGATATTATAAATATTATCATTATGTTGCTCATCGGAGTGTTCGGAGGATTTATATCTGGTCTAGTAGGTATAGGTGGCGCTATTATTATTTACCCAGCCATTTTATTGTTACCGCCACTATTTGGGGCTCCTGCATATAGCGCGTATATCGCATCAGGACTTACTTCTAGCCAAGTCTTTTTCAGTACCTTAAGTGGCTCTTTGAAAGCAAGAAAAAAACCAGAATTCTCACCCCAGTTGGTCCTTTATATGGGAGGAGGTATGATTATAGGGAGCATGTTAGGGGCTTTGCTAGCAAATTTATTTGATGCTACATTTGTAAATATGGTGTATATTATCATTGCTTTACTTGCATTAATATTAATGTTTATTAACGTAAAACCTAGTTCAGACCAATCTTCCTTTAATAAGCCTTTATTGGTTATTGTGGGTCTTTTCGTTGGCATCATTTCGGGTATAGTTGGAGCAGGCGGCGCCTTTATTATTATTCCTATATTATTAGTTTTATTCAAATTACCAATGAATACGGTGGTTGCTAATAGTATAGTAATTGCTTTTATATCTTCAATTGGCGCCTTTATCATTAAACTTATACAAGGTTACATTCCTTTAGAAGATGCGTTATTTTTAATAATAGGGAGTATTATTTTCGCTCCGTTAGGTTTAAAA
>NZ_JAESMM010000072.1:0-768 GCF_017893165.1 Staphylococcus sp. GDX8P54P | reverse complement strand
GTCTCCAAGTTTCGCGAACATAGTCAGGTGAATAGTTAGAACAAACACCATTTTTACCTATATTCTCTTTTAATCCTTTAATAGAAGACCAATTAATCTGTAATCCAGGGGCTACCACTAAAAATTCGTAACTAACGACTGAATTATCTCCTAAAATAATGCTATTGTTTTCAGGTTGAAAGCTTGAAACAGCATTTTTTATCCATTGAACACCTTCAGGTATAACACTTTTCATATCTTTACGAGAACTTTTTAAACTCGATGCCCCAGCACCAACCAAAGTCCATAAAGGTTGATAATAATGATATTCAGCTGGGTCTATAATTGCTATTTTTCCTTTTAAGCTTTGATTTTTTCTTAATAGTCTTGATGCCACGGTAATACCTGCTGTACCGCCACCTACAATAACAATTTGATAATATTTACTCATTTTTCCACACCCTTAAATTATTTTAATGATTCTGGAAAATCTTTATATCCTTCTCTAATATTCACGACATTTTCAAATCCTTTATTTTCTAAGATACCCACTGCGATTGAACTTCTAACTCCTGACTGACAATGTACGTATATTTTATCTTCTTTATTAAATGGAATATTTTCATTTAATAATTTACCATGTGGAATATTGACTGCTTGATCTAAGTGTCCATTATTCCATTCTTCATCATTACGTACGTCGAGTACATTTGCTTCTTCACCAGTCATATCAGCGCTGTGGATGGATTGTGTTAGAACTTCTGATTTTGGTAAACGATAGCCTGCTAC
>NZ_JAESMM010000071.1:1327-2132 GCF_017893165.1 Staphylococcus sp. GDX8P54P | reverse complement strand
CTTTTCGTCAAATATTGCAGTGGTGACAAGTGTATTTGTGATATTTTCCATTGATTTTATCTCCTTAGTATTCTTCGGGTAGTAACATTACATAATAAGAAAAGTCTACATCGTCCTCTCGGATGACGTAGACTTTACTAATGTTTACCTGATGATTGTCATTTGCTTTTGTATATTGAAAGTATTCGGGATTTTCTTGAGTATGTCTTATAAAAAGCTTTTGTTGATGCATAATAAACTGAAAGATATGAAAATAGTCCAAGGGTTCTTGTTCGTTAGATGGTTTGGTATCTTTTTGTAGGACGAGGTCACATATTTGATGTTGTAAGGTGATAGGTAAGTTGTTATCGATACCGCGGGTAATATATCTATTCATAAGCGTTTTCCTTTCGTTCTGATTCTTTCATCCAAATGATAATTTCACTAAGAATTGTAATGACGAGTTGTGTAATTTTGATGTATTTATGCATATTATTGTCCTCCTGTTAGTAAGTATCGTTGATCCAAAAGGGGCATGATAGTGTTGTGTAGGTATAAGAAATCCATATCGTGGTTTTCATCAATATAACCAATGGCTATGAGCTGTTTCTGATAGTAGAGAATGAAAGGATAGATATTACTTTCGTGAAGTGTATCAGAGTAGTAGGTGTAGGTTTGAAGTGTTTTATTACTGAGTGGCCCAAGCCTTACATATTGGTCAGGTAAGATATGATCAGCGATTTCCTCGATAGATTCACATTCCCACTTTTCATCTTTTGGCAGTTCGAATAAGTTGGTTATATAGTGCTTGAGTTGTTGTTCTAGT
>NZ_JAESMM010000071.1:0-1272 GCF_017893165.1 Staphylococcus sp. GDX8P54P | reverse complement strand
CCTAGAAATCCCACTGAAATATAGAAAATATCCCAAGCGAAAGTCATGACAATTGTTGGTATGACAAGGAAATCCCGTTATCCCGCTCATTTCTCGGGAAATATAGCTATATATTTATATATTATTTGGATTTGTAGATGTCAGTACGACTTACTTTTTCTTTTTATATTATTTATTTATAAATACTAATGGGATTTCGGGATTACGCTTGCGTAATCCTTTTCTTATATAGATTTATCAAATCCCATTATCATCCCGTTCATTTTTTATTTTGGGATGTTCTTTCGTCATTCAATATAAGCATCCGTGTTCGTTAGGCTAGCTTCATCTATGGATAGAATATATGAGATGTGTGTTATTGGATGACGAAAGGACAGTATCCATTATGAGATAGGCAAATAGAGTGTTTGAGATAATAATAAAGACGAAGTGCTGAGTTGCACTTCGTCGAGAGGGGTATTATGGAAGAGTTGTTTAATGATTTCATGATTGAGTTTTAATGTGACGTAGAACTGTTTTTTATGATGTTCGTCTTTACGAATATCAATGTGGTCTATGACCGTAAGGTATAGTGCTTTGAGTTGTGCTTTATCCATGGTTTCGATATTTTTGAATATATGACGTAATATAGTCGCAATCTCATTAGCGTCATATATTGTTTTGGGAGCACTTTGTTGTTGCTTAAGTTGATTGATTTGATTTGTGATGTCATTGAGTTGTTTTTCATACTGATGAATCGTATTTTTAAGCACAGATGTTAAGTCTGGATTATCTTCAAGTGTTTTGATCAAGTTATCTAATTTGATTTGGACCTCATCATATTGTTGTTGCTTATATGCGATATCATGATTGAGTGCAGACTTATCAATTTGATGTTCTTGATTGACACGCTCAACGACTTGTTTGATAACTTTGTCACTTTTAACGATTTCGAGTATTTGATCCATAACATATTTTTCAATTACATCGGCTCTGACACTATTCGCAGAACATACTTTTGACCCTTTATTACGAAAGTTACTACACGAATAGTAGCGAATGCGTTTTTTAGTACCATCTTTAAGTGTATTAACTGTTGTGCTCGCAGACATTGAAGCAGAACATTGGGGGCACGAAATTAATCCAGTTAAAATATTGGTTCCTTTACCATGAACTTGTGGTTTTTCACTTACTTGTTTTTTACGTGCTTGGACTTTATCCCATAATGATTGGCTAATAATAGGGGTGTGTTTGCCTTCGGCGATTACTGGTTTATCATTCAAGCCTTTACGA
>NZ_JAESMM010000070.1:0-4982 GCF_017893165.1 Staphylococcus sp. GDX8P54P | reverse complement strand
TTTAAGGGGTTTGTAGACAAGGTAAAGGATAAAACAGCACAATTCCAAGAAAAACACGATTTAGAACCTAAAAAGAACGAATTTGAACTAACTCATAACCGAGAGGTAAAAAAAGAACGAAGTCGAGATCAGGGAATGAGTTTATAAAATAAAAAAAGCACCTGAAAAGGTGTCTTTTTTTGATGGTTTTGAACTTGTTCTTTCTTATCTTGATACATATAGAAATAACGTCATTTTTATTTTAGTTGCTGAAAGGTGCGTTGAAGTGTTGGTATGTATGTGTTTTAAAGTATTGAAAACCCTTAAAATTGGTTGCACAGAAAAACCCCATCTGTTAAAGTTATAAGTGACCAAACAAATAACTAAATAGATGGGGGTTTCTTTTAATATTATGTGTCCTAATAGTAGCATTTATTCAGATGAAAAATCAAGGGTTTTAGTGGACAAGACAAAAAGTGGAAAAGTGAGACCATGGAGAGAAAAGAAAATCGCTAATGTTGATTACTTTGAACTTCTGCATATTCTTGAATTTAAAAAGGCTGAAAGAGTAAAAGATTGTGCTGAAATATTAGAGTATAAACAAAATCGTGAAACAGGCGAAAGAAAGTTGTATCGAGTGTGGTTTTGTAAATCCAGGCTTTGTCCAATGTGCAACTGGAGGAGAGCAATGAAACATGGCATTCAGTCACAAAAGGTTGTTGCTGAAGTTATTAAACAAAAGCCAACAGTTCGTTGGTTGTTTCTCACATTAACAGTTAAAAATGTTTATGATGGCGAAGAATTAAATAAGAGTTTGTCAGATATGGCTCAAGGATTTCGCCGAATGATGCAATATAAAAAAATTAATAAAAATCTTGTTGGTTTTATGCGTGCAACGGAAGTGACAATAAATAATAAAGATAATTCTTATAATCAGCACATGCATGTATTGGTATGTGTGGAACCAACTTATTTTAAGAATACAGAAAACTACGTGAATCAAAAACAATGGATTCAATTTTGGAAAAAGGCAATGAAATTAGACTATGATCCAAATGTAAAAGTTCAAATGATTCGACCGAAAAATAAATATAAATCGGATATACAATCGGCAATTGACGAAACTGCAAAATATCCTGTAAAGGATACGGATTTTATGACCGATGATGAAGAAAAGAATTTGAAACGTTTGTCTGATTTGGAGGAAGGTTTACACCGTAAAAGGTTAATCTCCTATGGTGGTTTGTTAAAAGAAATACATAAAAAATTAAACCTTGATGACACAGAAGAAGGCGATTTGATTCATACAGATGATGACGAAAAAGCCGATGAAGATGGATTTTCTATTATTGCAATGTGGAATTGGGAACGGAAAAATTATTTTATTAAAGAGTAGTTCAACAAACGGGCCAGTTTGTTGAAGATTAGATGCTATAATTGTTATTAAAAGGATTGAAGGATGCTTAGGAAGACGAGTTATTAATAGCTGAATAAGAACGGTGCTCTCCAAATATTCTTATTTAGAAAAGCAAATCTAAAATTATCTGAAAAGGGAATGAGAATAGTGAATGGACCAATAATAATGACTAGAGAAGAAAGAATGAAGATTGTTCATGAAATTAAGGAACGAATATTGGATAAATATGGGGATGATGTTAAGGCTATTGGTGTTTATGGCTCTCTTGGTCGTCAGACTGATGGGCCCTATTCGGATATTGAGATGATGTGTGTCATGTCAACAGAGGAAGCAGAGTTCAGCCATGAATGGACAACCGGTGAGTGGAAGGTGGAAGTGAATTTTGATAGCGAAGAGATTCTACTAGATTATGCATCTCAGGTGGAATCAGATTGGCCGCTTACACATGGTCAATTTTTCTCTATTTTGCCGATTTATGATTCAGGTGGATACTTAGAGAAAGTGTATCAAACTGCTAAATCGGTAGAAGCCCAAACGTTCCACGATGCGATTTGTGCCCTTATCGTAGAAGAGCTGTTTGAATATGCAGGCAAATGGCGTAATATTCGTGTGCAAGGACCGACAACATTTCTACCATCCTTGACTGTACAGGTAGCAATGGCAGGTGCCATGTTGATTGGTCTGCATCATCGCATCTGTTATACGACGAGCGCTTCGGTCTTAACTGAAGCAGTTAAGCAATCAGATCTTCCTTCAGGTTATGACCATCTGTGCCAGTTCGTAATGTCTGGTCAACTTTCCGACTCTGAGAAACTTCTGGAATCGCTAGAGAATTTCTGGAATGGGATTCAGGAGTGGACAGAACGACACGGATATATAGTGGATGTGTCAAAACGCATACCATTTTGAACGATGACCTCTAATAATTGTTAATCATGTTGGTTACGTATTTATTAACTTCTCCTAGTATTAGTAATTATCATGGCTGTCATGGCGCATTAACGGAATAAAGGGTGTGCTTAAATCGGGCCATATTGTTGTATAAGTGATGAAATACTGAATTTAAAACTTAGTTTATATGTGGTAAAATGTTTTAATCAAGTTTAGGAGGAATTAATTATGAAGTGTAATGAATGTAACAGGGTTCAATTAAAAGAGGGAAGCGTATCATTAACCCTATAAACTACGTCTGCCCTCATTATTGGAGGGTGAAATGTGAATACATCCTATTCACAATCGAATTTACGACACAACCAAATTTTAATTTGGCTTTGCATTTTATCTTTTTTTAGCGTATTAAATGAAATGGTTTTGAACGTCTCATTACCTGATATTGCAAATGATTTTAATAAACCACCTGCGAGTACAAACTGGGTGAACACAGCCTTTATGTTAACCTTTTCCATTGGAACAGCTGTATATGGAAAGCTATCTGATCAATTAGGCATCAAAAGGTTACTCCTATTTGGAATTATAATAAATTGTTTCGGGTCGGTAATTGGGTTTGTTGGCCATTCTTTCTTTTCCTTACTTATTATGGCTCGTTTTATTCAAGGGGCTGGTGCAGCTGCATTTCCAGCACTCGTAATGGTTGTAGTTGCGCGCTATATTCCAAAGGAAAATAGGGGTAAAGCATTTGGTCTTATTGGATCGATAGTAGCCATGGGAGAAGGAGTCGGTCCAGCGATTGGTGGAATGATAGCCCATTATATTCATTGGTCCTATCTTCTACTCATTCCTATGATAACAATTATCACTGTTCCGTTTCTTATGAAATTATTAAAGAAAGAAGTAAGGATAAAAGGTCATTTTGATATCAAAGGAATTATACTAATGTCTGTAGGCATTGTATTTTTTATGTTGTTTACAACATCATATAGCATTTCTTTTCTTATCGTTAGCGTGCTGTCATTCCTGATATTTGTAAAACATATCAGGAAAGTAACAGATCCTTTTGTTGATCCCGGATTAGGGAAAAATATACCTTTTATGATTGGAGTTCTTTGTGGGGGAATTATATTTGGAACAGTAGCAGGGTTTGTCTCTATGGTTCCTTATATGATGAAAGATGTTCACCAGCTAAGTACTGCCGAAATCGGAAGTGTAATTATTTTCCCTGGAACAATGAGTGTCATTATTTTCGGCTACATTGGTGGGATACTTGTTGATAGAAGAGGTCCTTTATACGTGTTAAACATCGGAGTTACATTTCTTTCTGTTAGCTTTTTAACTGCTTCCTTTCTTTTAGAAACAACATCATGGTTCATGACAATTATAATCGTATTTGTTTTAGGTGGGCTTTCGTTCACCAAAACAGTTATATCAACAATTGTTTCAAGTAGCTTGAAACAGCAGGAAGCTGGTGCTGGAATGAGTTTGCTTAACTTTACCAGCTTTTTATCAGAGGGAACAGGTATTGCAATTGTAGGTGGTTTATTATCCATACCCTTACTTGATCAAAGGTTGTTACCTATGGAAGTTGATCAGTCAACTTATCTGTATAGTAATTTGTTATTACTTTTTTCAGGAATCATTGTCATTAGTTGGCTGGTTACCTTGAATGTATATAAACATTCTCAAAGGGATTTCTAAATCGTTAAGGGATCAACTTTGGGAGAGAGTTCAAAATTGATCCTTTTTTTATAACAGGAATTCAAATCTTTTTGTTCCATTAAAGGGCGCGATTGCTGAATAAAAGATACGAGAGACCTCTCTTGTATCTTTTTTATTTTGAGTGGTTTTGTCCGTTACACTAGAAAACCGAAAGACAATAAAAATTTTATTCTTGCTGAGTCTGGCTTTCGGTAAGCTAGACAAAACGGACAAAATAAAAATTGGCAAGGGTTTAAAGGTGGAGATTTTTTGAGTGATCTTCTCAAAAAATACTACCTGTCCCTTGCTGATTTTTAAACGAGCACGAGAGCAAAACCCCCCTTTGCTGAGGTGGCAGAGGGCAGGTTTTTTTGTTTCTTTTTTCTCGTAAAAAAAAGAAAGGTCTTAAAGGTTTTATGGTTTTGGTCGGCACTGCCGACAGCCTCGCAGAGCACACACTTTATGAATATAAAGTATAGTGTGTTTATACTTTACTTGGAAGTGGTTGCCGGAAAGAGCGAAAATGCCTCACATTTGTGCCACCTAAAAGGCATGCAATTTCATAATCAAAGAGAGCGAAAAAGTAGAACGAATGATGATATTGACCATGAGCGAACACGTGAAAATTATGATTTGAAAAATGATAAAAATATTGATTACAACGAACGTGTCAAAGAAATTATTGAATCACAAAAAACAGGTACACGAAAAACAAGAAAAGATGCTGTTCTTGTAAATGAGTTGCTAGTAACATCTGACCGAGATTTTTTTGAGCAACTGGATCCAGGAGAACAAAAACGATTTTTTGAGGAAAGTTATAAATTATTTTCCGAACGATATGGCAAGCAAAATATTGCTTATGCAACAGTTCATAATGATGAGCAAACCCCTCACATGCATTTAGGTGTTGTGCCTATGCGTGATGGAAAACTGCAAGGAAAAAATGTGTTTAATCGTCAAGAACTGTTATGGCTACAAGATAAATTCCCCGAGC
>NZ_JAESMM010000069.1:1526-1904 GCF_017893165.1 Staphylococcus sp. GDX8P54P | reverse complement strand
ATCTATTAACAGGTATCGTTCATTGTCCACAATGTGGTGCACCTATGGCCGCGAGTAATACTACTAATACACTCAAAGATGGGACAAAGAAGCGAATACGCTATTATTCTTGTAGTAATTTTCGAAACAAAGGCTCAAAAGTATGTTCTGCGAATAGTGTTAGAGCTGAGGTGATTGAGAAATACGTTATGGATCAAATACTTGAAATTGTCAAAAGCGATAAAGTTCTCAAACAAGTTGTCGAACGTGTTAATCAAGATAGTCAAATTGATATGGCTGCACTTAACTATGATATCGCATATAAGCAACAACAATTTGATGAAATAAACACTAAACTAAAAAATCTAATTCAAACCATCGAAGACAATCCAGACTTAA
>NZ_JAESMM010000069.1:0-1305 GCF_017893165.1 Staphylococcus sp. GDX8P54P | reverse complement strand
CAAACACTCTACTTTCAAATCTAATATCTATGTACTGTCCTTTCGTCATTCAATAACACCCATCTAACGAACCTTTTCAACATACTAACAAGTCACAACTCAATGTGAAGCTTATATTGTATGACGAAAGAACATCCCAAAATAAAATATGAACGGGATAGCAATGGGATTGGATAACTTCATGTAGGAGAAGGATTACGCAAGCGTAATCCCGAAATCCCATTATTATTTATAAATAAATAATATAAAAAGAAAAAATAAGTCGTAATTACATCTACATATCCAAATGATATATAAATATATAGCTATATTTCCCGAGAAATGAGCGGGATAACGGGATTTCCTTGTCATATCAACAATTGTGACGACTTTCAATTGGAATCTTTTCTGTATTTCAGTGGGATTTCTAGGCGAAACAAATGGTATTTCAAACTTATATTATCAAAATGATGTATCACATGCATACATCCATCAAACACATTAGGAGGTCATAATGATGACACTAGAACAACAACTCAAGCATTATATAACCAACTTATTCAATCTGCCAAAGGAAGAAAAATGGGAATGTGAATCCATCGAGGAAGTCGCTGATAATATCCTACCTGACCAATATGTAAGGCTTGGTCCACTTAGTAATAAAATACTTCAAACCTATACCTACTACTCTGACACACTTCACGAAAGCAATCTCTATCCTTTCATTCTCTACTATCAGAAACAGCTCATAGCCATCGGTTATATCGACGAAAATCACGATATGGATTTCTTATACCTACACAACACTATCATGCCTCTTTTGGATCAACGATACTTACTAACAGGGGGACAATAATATGCATAAATACATCAAAATTACACAATTAGTCATTACAATACTAAGTGAAATCATCATTTGGATGAAAGAGTCAGAACGAAAGGAAGTCTCTTATGAATAGATATATCACCCGGGGTATCGCCAACAACTTACCTAATATCTTACAACACCAATTATGGAAACTCGTATCTGAGCGAGAACAAGAACAAACCAAAGATAATACCTTAGTAGATTATTTTCATATATTCCAGTTCAATACACATCGCAATCAATTATATATCAAACACAAACAAGAACGACCAGCGTATGTGAAAACTCAAAAGGCAAATATCAATCAACCTATCAATATCAATAAGGTCTACATTATCCGTGAAGATGATGTAGACCTTTCTTATTACATTATGTTATTACCAAATGAATATTAAGGAGATAAAATCAATGGAAAATATCACAAATACACTTGTCACTACTGCAATATTTGACGAAAA
>NZ_JAESMM010000068.1:0-10218 GCF_017893165.1 Staphylococcus sp. GDX8P54P | reverse complement strand
ATCCTCCTTAATCAATAATTTAAATAACTTATTATTGTTAAGGAGGATATTTTTTAGTGTGTAAATTAAAAAGAATTTTAGAAGAATAACATTTATCAAAAAACTGTTCATTACCTTATTAATTGAAATTATATAATTAAAAACCGCATCATTAACCGATACGCAGAAGCGTATCATAAATAAAGCTAAAAAATAGGTTGTAAAAAATATAATATGAGGTGAATTAATGGAAAATAATATATGGACAGCATTGATAACTGGAGTAGTTTTATATGGCTCTAAAGAATGGATAAGGTTATACGTTGATACCAGAATTGCTAATACAAAGTTAAATTTAGAAACACTTTATCCAATTTATACAGAATGTTTTATTTCAGTTAAGAAAATGATAGGAGCGTACAGAACTCCATTTACACAAGAAGGAACTTTTGAAAGAGTTAATCAAGATTTATTAAAAGATTTAAATCAAGAATATCAAGATCTTTATTTGCAAAATATAAATTATAGAAAACTTTTAAGTCTGAAACAACATGTCAGACTGATGGAAGAGTTAAAACATGATTTTAATAATATTTTTAGCACTAACCAGGTATTTTTTGATTATGATTTTGTAGCCAAAACTATAGAATGTGTCCATGAATATGAAAGCGATTTAAGTTATTTGAATAATATGGTTGATTTTTGTGTGGATAATGAAGAAAACTTAAATTTTGAAAATATTTTCACTCATGAATATAAAAGAAAAGTGCTATATTATGAACGATATTTAGATTCATTTGAAGATCAATTTAGAAAACGATTTAAACTTGGTAGAGAAAGTAAAATAAGTATTATTAAAAGAAAGTGGAAACGCTTTTTAAATAAAATAAAAGGCAGATATTAAAAAACACTATAACTTCTTTGAGAAAAGTATGTGAAGGTGAAACCAAAGCTTAGCGTCCAGACAAATATATATAATATTAAATATACAAGTTAAGTAGCCTTAAATTATTAATATTTTGGTGTGTAAATTAGATTATAAATAGTAATATTGCACAAAAGGAGGTTTGCTATAATGACAAATATAATCCATCCGTTACAACATATTGAATCTGCTAACATGAATGATTTGCATGATCAGATCCCATTTAATTACTCTATATTAGAAAACTTATCCTTTGATTTTGAGAAAACTGATTCATTTTTTGATTTAACAAAAAGTCACGAAATCGAGTATTGGCAAAATATGTTATTTAATCGCATGAACCTTCTAATTCGAAATTATACATACATGTTATTCTACTATAATCAACGTATACCTGATGAAATTTGGTATAAGTCACCTGGTTCAAAAGGACAATCAGTTGAATTTTTTCCTAATTTTAAAGACGAAGACTTTACTAAACAATTTAATTTTAATTACTTTTCTGAATATTTCTTTTTTCAAGGGTTTAGCATATTTGAGTTACTGGGACATATTATAGTAAATATTTATGATATACAATTAAAAAGTCATGAAATTAGTTTTCATAAAGCAATAAATAAACTTAAAGATAAAGATTCATTAAAATTTTATGCACTAGATAAAATCCGTAATTCCCATGAGTTTGAAAATGCAGCTAAACATAGACACGACATTACCCATAATCAACATCCACAGTATATATCTTCAGGTATAACTAACTATGACAACGGTATGGTTACTGCGTGTATTGGTGATTTCACTACATCTCAAAAAGTTAAGGAAATAATGGATGGTATGCTAAAGTGTTTAGAGCAGTCGATAGAAATTTTAAATGGAAAGTAAATATTAATTTTTCTTGTTTAAAGATAAATAATATTAGTAAGGCGTTTAATATAAACAAAGTAAAAGGAAAGTTGAGATTATGACGAAAAATACTTTTAGAGAAAGAATTCAAAAAACATATACAAAAAAAGATCTTGAGAAAGCTTTAGGTCTTAAAAATAAAGCTCAATTACAGAAAAGAATTGATAAATTAGTTGATATTTATAAGGTTGATATGAAGAAATTCCAAAAAAATTCTGGCGAGAGCGAAAGAGCTGCATATAGTTTCAACGGTGTTGCTTTTGATATATTATGTGTCTTATTAAATAATATGACAGATGATAATATACCGAAAGCAATTACGGATGAAGATGTAAGGTTGAGAAAAGATGCGATAGGGCATATTGATATTACCCAATATGCGAATTTTATTAAAAATGTTAAGAATGACATAGATAAAATTGAATTTAAACCATTAAAGTTACATATACATGCACAAAAAGCATACCAAGATGTAAAAAAAGTGTTTGATTCAGGGAGTAAAATAAACAATAAGTTACAATTAGCTTCTGAAGTAATGAGTCAATTACCTATAGATAAACAAGTGGAATTAAGTGACAAAATTGCACTTGCTATACACGAAACTATTTATTCATCATTTTCAGAAAGCAAATATAATGAACGAATTAATGAACATCATCAAACGAGTGAAAGGTCAAGTCAGCATGATTTTCGATATAATTATTTTGTAAATCAATTAACAGATAATGTAATAACTGAAGGTATAGATGAAGAGAGAGCATTTATATATGATAGAGATGAACAATTAGATTGGTTATTGATTAATATATTAAATAAAGTTCAACGAGCTGCGGATGGATGGGGAATGAGAAATGCTAAACCGCATCATAGAACAAAAACATTTAGAGATATGGAGCATTATTTCCTTAGAGATGTATCGAAGATGATAGATAAAGAGCTTAACAAAAAGGAAAATTTAAATAAACAATCTAAAAAATATGACTTCGATAATAAGATAAAGGTCATTAATGACAATATTGAGTTTTTTAATGAAGATGAACAAATTAGAAAGCATTTACTAGAGTTACGTAAACGATTAGACTTTCATTCTGCAGCAGTATTAAATCAGAAAAGTCATTCATACATAGACAATGAAATGTTTCAATATTTTATGGATGATATGCAGCAAGTTGTAACATTGATAGACCGATACATTAATAAGACTGAACATTATAATGATATGAAAAATGGCTATATTAATGAATATAAATCATTTTATAATGCATATAATAATGAAATTGAAGTGACTAAGACGCACGAAAATAACATCCCAATGGCAATGTTAATGAAGCAATTTAAGAATCAACTGTTAAAAAGAAGGAATAACCGGAAAAGCTCTAATTGAAGTTAAGTAGAAAGTTGATTAATAATTTATAAGCTCAATCCCTCATATAAAGGGATTGAGCTTATTTGCTTGGTGGGAATTTTTTTGAATTTTTTTGCCACTTCATCAACGACCTCTATTTAGTATTAAGATTGTCTTGTCAAAACGTTTTGAACAAATTTTAAGTTGAAAGTGAGCGCGCCACTTTTAACTATAAAGGAGAAGATTTACATGGAGACAAGAGACAAACTGATGTCGTTGACTCAAAGTAACAAAACACAGCAGTGGTTAATGGACAAATCATCTAACCAAGATGACGTTCAACAATTGCAACAACAATTCAGTCAGCAGCTAGATCAACAATATAATGCACTTTTAGCTGATGAACAAGCTAAGTTAGACCAATACGTGGAAGTACATCAAGGATTGGAATCATTAAAGGAAGAGATTGAATCAGAACCTATTTCGCTTAATATCGATAAATTACCCGATATCAAAGCAACAATGCTTGAAAGAGCCAAGAATGATGAACATTCTGATAAGATCGAAAAGCTATTTGATAGGTTAGAACAGGCATTAAATGGTACGAATCGATTATATACGCAATTATCGTTGATTGGTACACGAACACATCGAATTACAACTAAAAATTTTAATCTTCAAGGCTTACCTAAAGCAGTACAACATACGATTTTACCTTCAAAATTTAAGAAGGTGTATACAGTCGATTTTAAATCGTTTGAACCATCAGTTGTAGCGTACATGACTCAAGATTCAAAACTGATTGACTTTTTAAATCAGAAAGACGGACTGTATGACACATTGCTAAGTGAATTAGACTTACCAGATGAGCTACGAGTATTTGTTAAACGTGCATTTATTGGTTCGTTTCTATTTGGTGGCAACTTCAATAGTCCTAAATTCAAGTTGAAACATTATGTAAGTGAAGTGCAATGGTTGGATGCGGTCAGCCAATTTACAAAAGTCATTGAACTTAAGAAACAAATCGAAGAGCATAAAACCATGCCTATGCCTTACGGCATTGAACATGATATGAGCGCATTTCAAGGTAGCAGTATTATGGCAATCTACGTACAAACTGTAGCGAGTTATATTTTCAAGCACATTCTGCTAAAAGTGTACAAAGCACAGTGTGATCAAAAAACGTTCAAGATTATAATACCGATACACGATGCGATTATGATTGAATGTGAAGATGAAGAAATTGCACAAAATGTGGGTCAGTTAATGAAATATACGGCTAACCAGTTGTTCAATGGTGAATTTGCACATGTGACAGTGGAAGAAATAGGAGGCGTAGACCATGAATAATGATAGAGGACAAAGCCTACACATCCCAAGTAGTACACCAATCAAAGAAAATAATATATATGTAGCTACGTTACATTCTGTGATCCAAACAGATTTCTCAGGTGAAATAAAGCACCAATTCACGTATGAAATTGAAGTGAACAATCAGATTGTATATGCGAATCGTAATATTCCAACAAAACCGAGCGCTAATCAGTTGTCAATTCATGATTGGCTTAAACGTCATAGCAACTATAACCTGAGTCATAAAACGTATGAACCTTACATTGACCGAAAGCATTTAATCCATATTGGTCAATATAATGGTAATTATTATGTACACGATGTAGCACCATTAAATGAAACTGGAGGCATATTATAATGACCAGTATATTCGAAATGTTAACTAAAATAATAAGTGTGGCTAAGGAGGCAATCGACCGTCAAGGTCTGATTGCTATCCTAACTATTCCTGTTAATAATGACAATGAAATAGAAGAAACGGCTCAAGGTGAAACCGTGTATAACGAACTTATCGATCAGTTACGACTTAACATCTCAAAAGATACGGACTATCGACCTAACATCTATAGCTATTTTGGTATTAAGAAGAATCCCAATGACACAGTACTCATGGAAATGATGATAAAGGTTTTTCATATCAAACGTTTTAATTCAGAACTGTTTGTTTTCAAAGATAACGGGTGGCAAAAGATAAATGGAGATGAATTACAAGACTTGATATCTAAAATGATACAAGTATTGCTTGTAGATTATAAGCCTTCACTAAGTACTCTAAGAAATGTCGTAGATGGATTGCAAAAATCAACAGATGTAGAAGAACTTGTTGAGAATGAGCACTATATTGGTTGTGGTGAAAATATGTTCGATCTTAATACGTTTCAAGTCGTTAAAAATTCAATCGATATTTTCCCAAAAACACGATTGAATTTATCATTAAGTACAAATGATGTAATTACTGATAAGATACCGCCTTATTTTAACCAATATATGTTACAACTTGCGAATTATGACCATGATTTACAATATTTTCTTTTCCAACATACAGCAGTATTACTTACAGCTAATACTAAATACCGTAGGGGTCTCATATTATACGGTGGAGCTAAGAATGGTAAATCTGTATATATTGAACTAGTTAAATCATTTTTCTATAGTAAAGATATTGTGTCTAAGGCACTTAATGAGCTTGAAGGTCGTTTTGACAAGGAAAGTTTAATTGACAAAAGTCTAATGGCAAGTCATGAAATTGGGCAATCTAGGATTCAAGAAAAGATTGTAAATGACTTCAAAAAGTTATTATCTGTAGAATCAATGCATGTTGATCGTAAAGGAAAAACTCAAGTGGAGGTCACTTTGGATTTGAAACTTGTTTTTGGTACAAATGCGGTACTTAATTTTCCTGCTGAACATGCGAAAGCTTTGGAGCGTCGAATTAATGTTATTCCATGTGAATATTATGTTGAAAAAGCGGACACTTCATTGATTGATAAGCTCCAGAGTGAGAAGAAAGAAATCTTTCTTTACTTGATGTATGTGTATCAACAGATTGTAAAAGCAGAAATCGAGTACCTTGAAAATAGTCGTGTCACTGAAATTACTCACGATTGGTTAAATTTTGGATATGAATTTGTTTCTAGTAAATCAGCAAGTATTGCAAATCAGAAAGCGTGTATTAATTTACTCAGAAAACTTATAGAAATCAAACCAGGATCACGAATCAAAGTATCCGAGTTAAATAAAGTTATTAATGAAGAAATAAAGGTGAGTTCTCAGGTTATTAAACAGTTAATTCAAGCAAACTTTGATACTCAAACCAAACTATACAACGGCTACGGTTATTGGATTGATTTAGGTTGGAAAGAAGCCGATAAAAAAGAGATTCATGATATTTCGAAAAAAGATAATATTATTTCATTAGATAAAAATGAAAATATAACAGACGATGAGGCATTAGATGAAGAGAATTTGGATTTTGATTGGGAGGACTTTGACGATGAATAATGAACAAATTGAAGCATTTGTAGAAGTGCTTGTACCTATCATTGAAGAACGTCTCAATAAAGGTAAGTAAGGCTAATTACGTACTATAGGCAGTTGCCTGTAGTACTCATATGATTAAGTGGTAAAAGTGATAAAAATGAAACGAAATTATAAATATATATTATCCATATGATGTTACAAGACCGATGGTCTGTAGCAATAATCTAATAAAAGGAGTGGTATGATATGAAGGGTAAAATTGCACTTTATTCACGCGTTAGTACGTCAGAGCAGTCGGAGCATGGGTACTCAATCCATGAGCAAGAACAAGTACTCATCAAAGAGGTTGTGAAAAACTATCCAGGTTATGACTATGAAACTTATATCGATTCTGGTATATCAGGTAAAAATATTGAAGGTCGACCAGCAATGAAACGCCTATTACAAGATGTTAAAGATAATAAAATCGAAATGGTATTAAGTTGGAAATTGAATCGTATTTCTCGCTCAATGAGAGACGTTTTTAATATTATTCATGAATTCAAAGAGCATGGCGTAGGTTATAAATCGATTTCTGAGAATATTGATACATCCAATGCTTCTGGAGAAGTACTCGTTACAATGTTTGGGTTAATCGGATCAATCGAACGTTCAACACTGATCAGTAATGTCAAGATGTCGATGAATGCTAAGGCGCGTAGTGGAGAGGCAATCACCGGTCGTGTTTTAGGCTACAAATTATCACTTAATCCATTGACACAGAAAAATGATTTGGTTATCGATGAAAATGAAGCTAATATTGTACGGGAAATCTTTGATTTATATTTGAATCACAATAAAGGACTTAAAGCAATCACGACAATTCTAAATCAAAAAGGATATCGCACCATTAATCAAAAACCATTTTCAGTGTTCGGCGTGAAATATATTTTGAATAATCCAGTCTATAAAGGCTATGTCAGATTCAATAACCATCAAAATTGGGCTGTTCAGCGAAGAAGTGGTAAAAGTGAAGAAAATGATGTGATATTGGTCAAAGGTAAGCATGAAGCCATTATAAGTGAAGATGTATTTGATCAAGTTCATGAGAAACTAGCTTCTAAAAGTTTTAAACCGGGTCGACCTATTGGTGGAGATTTCTACTTACGTGGCCTTATTAAATGCCCAGAATGCGGAAATAATATGGTATGTCGACGAACTTATTATAAAACGAAAAAGTCAAAAGAACGAACAATCAAGCGTTATTACATTTGTTCATTATTTAACCGTTCTGGGAGTTCTGCTTGTCATAGTAATGCGATTAATGCTGAAGTCGTCGAGCGTGTAATTAATGTTCATTTGAATCGTATTCTGTCCCAACCAGATATTATCAAGCAGATTGCGTCAAATGTGATAGAAGAACTGAAACAAAAGCATAGTAACCAAACAGGAATTAAATATGACATTGATAGTTTAGAAAAACAAAAAGCTAAGCTTAAAACACAACAAGAACGATTGTTAGAATTGTTCTTAGATGATCAAATGGATAGCGAAATGTTAAAAGCAAAACAAAGTCAGATGAATGGAAAACTAAAGATGCTAGATAAGCAAATTAAAGAAGCGCAACAAGCTACTGAATCACAAGATGAAGTACCAAATTTTGATAAACTGAAAAGCCGTTTAACCATGATGATTAGCCGATTTAGTGTCTACTTAAGGGAAGCTACACCCGAAGCTAAAAATCAACTTATGAAAATGTTAATTGATTCAATTGAAATTACGACAGATAAACAAGTGAAACTCGTAAGGTATAAAATTGACGAAAGTCTTATCCCTCAATCTTTGAAAAAAGATTGGGGGTCTTTTTTTATGCCCAAATTCCAATTCGAAATAGACGGTCGAAACGATTATTTTATCGATCAAATTACCACTTTTACCACTTAGCTTTTAGTGACAAAAGTGCGAGAAATGAAATAAAAATCAAATATATATTATCAAAATGATGTAACACATGCATACATCAATCAAACACATTAGGAGGTCATAATGATGACATTAGAACAACATCTCAAGCACTATATAACCAACTTATTCAATCTGCCAGAGAATGAAAAATGGGAATGTGAATCTATCGAGGAAGTCGCTAATAATATCCTACCTGACCAATATGTAAGGCTTGGTCCACTTAGTAATAAAATACTTCAAACCTATACCTACTACTCTGACACACTTCACGAAAGAAATCTCTATCCTTTCATTCTCTATTATCAGAAACAACTCATAGCTATCGGCTTTATCGATGAAAATCACGATATGGATTTCTTATATCTACACAACACAGTCATGCCCCTTTTGGATCAACGATACTTACTAACAGGAGGACAATAATATGCATAAATATATCAAAATTACACAATTAGTCATTACAATTCTTAGTGAAGTTATTATTTGGATGAAAGAATCAGAACGAAAGGAAGTCTCTTATGAATAGATATATTACTCGAGGTATTGACAATAACTTACCTATCATCTTACAACAACAATTATGGAAACTAGTAGCACAACGTGAAAACGAACAGTCCAAGGAACTAGAAACAATAGATTACTTTCATATCTTCCAGTTCAACATGCATAATGATCAATTATGTATCAAACACAAACAAGAACGTCCTGAGTACATCAAAACACATAAAGCTAATTATTCAAAAGCTATCAATATAAATAAGGTCTATATTATCCGAGAAGATGATGTAGACCTTTCTTATTACGTCATGTTACTACCTGAAGAATATTAATAGGAGGCATCAATCATGCAGAATATACAATGTATATTAGAAACTGAAGCAATATTTAGTGACGATAATCAACATCGTTATTTACTCAAAAAAACGTGGGACAAAGATAAAAAGATAATTTCAGTTATAACTTGTTATCCAAATTTAGAAGGAACCCAAAAATTAGATTTAACGACTCAATTAATTCTAAATAAAGTATCTGAGATGAAAGACTTCGGATCAATTAATTTTGTGAACCTATATTCAAACATGATAACAACCACAAATATAAAGCATATGGCAAATAGTCATGATAAGCATACTGATATTCATATTATGAAAGTAGTGAAAGAATCGGATGAAGTGATATTAGCATGGGGTGCTTACGCTAAAAAGCCCGTTGTTGAAGCACGCGTCAATGAAGTATTAGAGATGTTGAAACCACATAAAAAGAAAGTGAAACAACTCATAAACCCAGCAACCAATGAAATCATGCATCCTCTTAATCCAAAAGCAAGACAAAAATGGACTTTGAAAGCATAACCCATATATGGAGGTAAACGATGAAAGAAATCAATATCGTTTCACTACAAATGATAAAATCAGATAGATTAAGTTACCTAAAAAATCGTATTTCAAACTCTGAGGATGCGGCAGAAATTATGCGTTCATTCATTGGAAACAGTGACCGAGAACATCTCATACTTATATGTATGAATAGTAAAAACGAACCTACACATATTCAAACACTATCGATAGGTTCTATTAACCAAACAGTGATTCACCCTAGAGAAATATTCAAAACAGCGATACTCAGTAACGCAAATAGTATTATGATTGGTCATAATCATCCAAGTGGCGATGTATTAAACATAGTATCCTAAACTAGAGTACTCTAAGTACTCGAAGTTTAGGATTTTTTAATTACAGTGCTTTAACTATTAAATATATAAGGGTATTATTAATAGTAGTTAAAGTAG